>JALYGH010000640.1 GCA_030777205.1 Chloroflexota bacterium | reverse complement strand
GTGCTGTTCGCACTGGCCCGTGGCTGGCCGGAGGTGATCGGGCTGCGGCTGCTGCTCGGCTTGCTCGCCGGCGGCACGATCAGCCTGGCGTACACGCTGGGCGCGCGCCTCGCGCCGCCCGAGCGGGCCGCCACCACCATGGCGCTGCTGGCAAGCTGGGGGATGCTCGGCAGCGCCCTCGCCCCGATCCTGGCGGGGCTTATCGGGCAGATCAGCCTGCGGGCCGTGTTCGTCGCCACGGCGGCCGCGTACGTGCTCGCGGCGATGCTCGTCGCGCTCCCCGCGATCCGGCGCGCCCGCGCCGTGGACGGGCAGCGATCCGTCGAGGCCGAATCGCCGTAGCGTCGCCCGGCACGGTCGGCTCGCCCCCAATGCCGGCAGGTTGGGGCGCCGCAACCGAGGACCTGTCGCGTCGAACGAGGGCGTGCCGGCTGCGTCGCGCCCGACTCCACGGCATGGTAAGCCCAGGCACCCGTCGAGTCGAGCGGCCCGAAGCAGCGAGCTACCGGGGCGCAGCACGAATCGGCGGTCGACGGTGAGATCGGCCATCGAGCACCAGCCGGGGTCCGTCGGAGACGTGACCGGGTCAAGGCGCGGGTGCAGTATGTGCCCGATCTCACGAGGACCCCGAAAGAACCGGTCGCTGAGCGGGCGTCGGCAGGTTCCAGGGCGTGGCTCGAACCACGTCGCGCTGTCCGCGAAGCACGCGCTCCGGCCCCGCTCGCCGGTCCAGTAGCGCGGGGCGAAGTTCCGGTACACCCAGTGCGGCCCGTGTACATCGTACGACTGGGAGATGAACGAGGCAGGGGAGGGGGGAGAACTTGAGTGAGAAGTTCCCATGGGGAAGTCTCGTCCAATGCGCATGGGGTAGTGGAATGGGCCAACGGGTATTGCGCAGCCCCATCGGATGGGGGCGCGATGGACGACAACCGATCTCCCGATCGAGGGAGCGATGGGGGAGCGTCGGTGAGGGGAGGGAGGGGCTTCCCCCTCCTCGCGTCGTCGTGTCGGATCGACAGCGCGAGCGTGCCCGCCCAGTCGATCGGCGCGAGGCCCAACGCCTGCGCGCGGAGCCCGTTGGGGCGCGAAGCCCACGAGCGCGACCCGCGCCCTCTATCGCACGATCATGGACGAGGTCAGCCCCTTCCGCCACTACCGCGAGAGCTACATCGGCGCGTTCGAGGAGGGCGAAGACGTGCCGCTCGCGCGCGACATCGACCGCGAACTGCGCGCATACGGTGGCTATGAGAGCCGCTTCAGGGACGTGCCAAAGGCTGCCGACGCGATGCTCGGGCCGACTCCGGCCGAGTCGGCAGCGCCCGAGCAACCTGTACCGCCGGCGGTACACGGGATCGCCATCGAACCCCCGGCCTCTCACGGCTGGAGTCGAACGCCGAGGAGCCGATCGAGGAGGGGTCGGTCGACTGCGCAGACGACGACTACAGCGAGGCGGGGGCGCTGTTCAATGTTGCCTTCATGCTGGGCTACAACGCCGAGGACGAAGGCGAATGACCTTGCCGCCGCTGAACATCCCGAACCCGACGAGCATCACCCCGCACACCGACGGGGGCGTCACCGGTGGCCCGCCCCCACCGTCGGCGTGAACGTCCAGGCGCTGGTGCTCGTCGCCAGTGCCATGACCGAGCATCAGTTGCGCCGCGTCTCCACCGCCAGCCGTACGTCCACCCGGCACGGCTCACAGAACAGCTTGTCACCGGGCGCGAGTGGGCGGTCGGCGTGGGCGACGCACGACGCGGCGCGCTCGGGCGTGAGCACCCAACCGGGGCCGTCCGTGCTGGGCACGAACCCGAGTCCCCGCATCCGCTCGGTGAGGCTGACACGGCTCGCGCCACCCGCCGAGGGAACGGGCGCGGAGTGGCGGGGAACCCCGTGCAGGGGATGGACAGGCCCGTCCAAGCGCGCAAGCTCGAAATGCAGCCAGTCGCGCACGGAACCGCCGCCGACCCAGAACTCGGAGGCTTCCTTGCCGAACGGCGGCCTGACGCGCCGCATGCGCTGGGACAGGGCGAGCAGCTTCCCCGCGCCGTTCTCCCCGTCGGCGTCTCTATCGTACGCCACCAGGACTCGCTCGACGGGCAGGAGGTAGCTGATCGCTCGTGCGTCGAGGCGCTTGCTGCAACTCCCCAGCGTCGCGACCCCGACGAGATCCCCGACTTCCTGGTGGATCAGCATCGCGTCGAACTCGCCCTCGGTGAGCACGGCGACGCGACGACCGGTCAGCGTGTCTGCCCCGAACAACAGCGGGTGGCCCCCGGCGACCGACATGTACTTCGGCCTCAACGGATCGGGCCGCCGCACCTTCAACTGCCACAGGTCGCCGTCGACGATCCACGGGACAACGATGCCGCGTCGGACGAACAGGCCCGAAATCTCGCCGTCCTGGGGCTGGTAGCCGACGCGCCACGCGCGCAGCGTCTCCTCCGTCAAACCGCGCCTCCCGAGCCAGTCCCGAGCGCGCACCCCCTCATCCGACCACAGCGTCTGCTCGCACCGTTCCAGCGCGCGTCGCACGTTCGCCCTCCACTGCGGCGTCGGGATCGGTGTCGGGGCGACGACCGGTGCCGACGCGGGCGGCCGCCCACCCCGACGTGCCGGCGGCTCGGCCCCCAGCACGTCGCACGCCGCGTCAAACGACAGGTCATCTCGCTTCCGTACATAAGCGATGGCGTCCTCCCAGCGGTCGCTGCAGCCCCGGCACCACCAGGTGCCGAACGCGGGCTGGACGCGCAGGCGGTCGCACCCGCCGCAGAACGGGCACGGGCCGGCGAACTCCCCCCCGCGCGTGGAGGCCACCTTGCGGAGGGTCGTGTCGCGCCCGATCAGGTCGAGCAGGTCCGTCCGCTCCTTGATGATCGCGGTGGCGACGTTCGTCACGGCCTACGCCTCCTCCGGGCCGGTCCGCACAGGCCCTGCTTACCTCGCATCCCTCGCTTACTTCGCAGCCGGAGTCGATCCATGGATGGATCGACGACCTGCTTCGGGGTCGTCCACGATCGGGTTCCCGTGTTCGTCCCCTCCACGATCGGCGTGCTGCTCTCGACCGTGGCTGGGGCACCGAGAACGGCCGCGTCAGAGGAGCGGGACGTTGGTGCCTGACGACCGGTTTGCATCAGACGCCGGCATCTCGCTCGTCGGCGCGCAGGTGCTTCGACGACGGCCTGTGCGAGGTAAGCGAGGGATGCGAGGTTAGTCTCACACCACACGCCACACCTCGCGGGGGCGGCCGCCCGTTGAGCTATCCCGACGTGGCCGTGCCAGTCCAGCCGACAGCAGCAGTCCAAGGGCCGCGTCGATCCGAGGGCGATTGACGTGACGACCAAGGAGATTGACGATGTCCTCGCGATCCAGTTCGCCGGAGCGGCGCAGGGCATTCAGGATCGTGTCGGCCGTCGGGTCCCCGATGGCGTCACCGAACACCCAGTGGGCGGACTGCTCGGCGTACTGCCAGTACGCCAGGGCAGCGCGGAGCAGACCTGGCCAGAGCTGTGGGTACACATAGCGGCCGCATCGATTGCAAACGGCCACGCGGGAGCGCCCCAGCTCCTGGCGTCGGAGCGAGTCCGTGAACGTGCTGCGGTGGTTGCGTGCCCCGTG
>JALYGH010000639.1 GCA_030777205.1 Chloroflexota bacterium | reverse complement strand
GACGCGATGGCCAACAGCGTGAGGGCCAGGTCGACCCAGAGCAGGACGACCAGCCGCGAGACGCGAGGTACAAGGATGAGGAGCGCCGACAGCAGCAGCAGGCTGGCGAGGGTCGTGCTGACGATGTGGGGGCGGGCCAGGAGGGCTTCGGCGATCTGGGCCGGCGGGCGTATCCACCCCGTGATCGGATCCTGGTCGGTCCGCCACCAGTCGTTCATGGCGAGCCACCACTGCCCGGGCAGCAGGGCGCTGAAGTAGAGAAGCTTGTAGGCCACGAGCGTCATCGCGACGCCCAGCGGCCCGAGGTCCAGCAGCAGGCGGGAGAGTAGCGGACTCTTCGTCGGCATCATCACCACGGTCGGAATGTTGGAGTTGGGGAACGGCGATCTAACGAGGTTCGGCGCGCGGCCCTCACACCCTGCGCCAAACTCCCGCAGATCACCGTTCGGCATGTCGGTGTACCGGCAACGCGGTGGCACAGTCAAGCCGCGGCGGCCGGTCCTGACTCGGCTGGATACCTTGCTCGACCACGAGGTGCCATTGCAGGCGGTGCGGGAGGATCTGGCCGGGCGCTGTCGGCGCGACGGGCCGGCCCTTGGCACCGGGCGATGTTATCCGCCGCCTGCTGATTGCGCGGCCGATCGACGGGAGTGCGACGCCGGCCGGACGGTCGTGCGCCATACGCGGCACGGAGTGGTCCGCCGTCCCGGTTGAGCCCGCGCCACTACTCCTCGACGCGGATGAGGCTGCCGATCCGGGCAACCACGTCGAGCCCTTGAATCTCGGCGAGCGCCTGCTGGACCGCCTCCTCCCGCGCCTGATGGGTCATGAAGACGATCTCGGCGTAGCGGTCGTCGCCGGCCAGCACGTCCTCCTTCTGGATCACCGAGGCGAGGCTGATCTCGCGGGCTCCGAGGATGCCGGCGATCCTGGCGATCACGCCCGGCCGGTCGGCCGCGACGAGACGCAGGTAGTAGCGGCTCAGGACGTCGCTCATCGGCTTGACCCACGGGCCACCTGAGTACGGGCCGAGGGGCGGCCGAATCTGACCGCCCTCGATCCGTTGGGCAACGTCGATCACGTCGGCCACGACGGCGCTCGACGTCGGGCCGGCCCCGGCGCCGCGGCCGTAGAACAGGATCCGCCCGACGAGGTCGCCCTCGACCTGGACGGCGTTGAAGACGTCGTCGACGCTGGCCAGCATCGTGCCGGCCGGCACGAACGTCGGGTGGACCCGCACTTCCAGCTCGTCGCCGCCTCGCTTGCCGATCGCCAGCAGCTTGATGACGTAGCCGAGCTCGCGAGCATAGCGGAAATCCGATGGCTCGAGGCCGGTGATGCCCTCGCGGTAGACCTGATCCGGGTGGACGCGGGCGTGGAAGGCGAGCGTCGCGAGGATCGCCAGCTTGTAGGCCGCGTCGATGCCCTCGACGTCGTTGCGGGGATCGGCTTCGGCGTACCCCGCCCGCTGCGCCTCGCCGAGCGCCGAGGCGAAGTCGAGGCCGGCCGTGCTCATCCGCGTGATGATGTAGTTCGTCGTGCCGTTGATGATCGCCGTGACGCGCGAGATGTCGTTGGCGAGCAGGTCGAGCTTGAAGGGGCCGATCACCGGGATGCCGCCGCCGACGCTCGCCTCGTAGGCCACGTCCACGCCGCGCGCCGCGGCCGCCGCGACGATCTCGGCTCCGTGCTTCGCCATCACTTCCTTGTTGGCGGTTACGACGTGCTTGCCATTCTCGATCGCGCGCATGATGTAGGCCCGGGCCGGCTCCTCGCCGCCCATAACCTCGACGACGATCTGGACGTCCGGGTCGTCGAGTACGTCGGCGGGGTCCGCCGTGAGCGCCAGCCCGTCCGCGTCCGGATGACGCGAGGGATCGCGCACCAGCACGCCGCGCAGCTCGACCGGACGACCGACGCGCTGCGCGATCGTCGTGGCCTTGTCGCGGAGGGTCCGCGTGACGCCCCCACCGACGACCCCGCGTCCCAGCAACCCGACGCGAATGCTCTCAGTCATGCGTGTCCGACACCCTCATTCCGATCGTGTCCCGCCGTCGTCGGCGCCACGATCGAGCTCGGCCAGCACCCCGGCCGTATCGCCGGCCAGCAGCTTCGGGACGTGCAGGCGCAATCCGGGGAACGCCTCACTTTCGATCACGCCGTCCGCACCCGGCTCGACCCTGACGTACTCGCCCTCCCGTAGTCGGAACCAGTCGATCGCGCGGTCGAGGGTCCGCCAGACGACGTACTCGCGGACGCCGTTCCGCCGATAGGCCCGGAGCTTGTCGTGGAGGTCGTACGAGGCGCTGCTGGCCGCGACCTCGACGACGAGCTGCGGCGCGCCTTCGATATAGCCGTCGTCGGTCAGCCGTGGCCCACCCGGCTCTTCGCGCCACAGGGAGGCGTCGGGCTGGAGCTCATTATCGCCATCCAGCCGAACGGTCGCGTTGTCGGCAATTGATACGCCGGGTGTCCGGGCCTGAAATGTCACGAGCCACCCCATGATGTGCGCATGCGGCTGGCCATGAACGTCCGCTCGGACCGGTGGCGCCACGTAGACGACTCCTTCGACCAGTTCGGCCTTCTTGATGTCCGGGCGCGCCAGGTAGCGACGGTGGAACTCGGCGCGCGTCAGGCGGTCGCCCGATTCCAGTAGGGGGACAACCGTCGCCGGGCGGGATGCGAGCCGCTCCTCGGTCGAAGTCATGGCGGATGACTCAGGGTTGACGACCATACTCGGGGCTGCTTTCACGCACCACGATGTGGAGAAGGGCAGTCGGCCAGGCGGGGACGCCGCGTCGACCGCACAGGAAGTCTAGGACCATCGCCGTACCGGCGCAATCAGCGCGGACGCGAACGATTTGGAGAGACGGAGCAGGCCGGGAGGGGGCCCGCTCCACCACTCAGGCCCGCTCGGCCACGCCCTGCTCGGCGGTCGCCTGGGCGCCGCCGGTCGTTTCGGCGACCGGAGCGATCACCGCCGGCGGCAGCGGTACGACCTTCCAGAACTGCGTCCGAGCGTAGTCCCAGCCGTCGATGATCTGCTGCGCCCGCGGGCTACCGGTCTTCTCGAAGTGCTCGCGGACCAGGGCGTAGAGCTGCTCGAGGTCGTCCAGCTCCATCGGCCGCTCGAGCTTCACCATCTCCGGGTTGTACCGACTTGGCAGGATGTTGTCCGGATCGAGGACGTAGGCCATGCCGTTCGACATGCCCGCCGCGAAGTTGCGGCCGACCTCGCCGAGGACGACGATGGTCCCGCCGGTCATGTACTCGCAGCCATGGTCGCCGACGCCCTCGACGACGGCCGTTGCCCCACTGTTGCGGACGGCGAACCGCTCGCCGGCCCGGCCGGCCGCGAACAGCCGGCCGCTGGTGGCGCCGTAGAGGACGGTGTTGCCGAGGATTACGTTCTCGTGCGGGGGGAACGCGGCCTCGGCGGGCGGCGTCAGGACGATCTCGCCGCCGCAGAGCCCCTTGCCGACGTAGTCGTTCGCCTCGCCTTCGAGAATCAGGCGCATCCCGTTCGTCGCCCAGGCGCCGAAGCTCTGGCCGGCGCTCCCCTTGAAGCGGATCTCGATCGTCTCGGCCGGCAGGCCCGCGCTGCCGTACCGCCGGGCGATCTCGCCGGCCAGGCGCGTGCCGGCCGACCGGTGGGCGTTCTGGATCGTGTAGCGGAGCCGGACGCGCTTGCCGTGATCGAGCGCCGCCTGAGCATCGCGGATGATCTCCGGCTCGAGCGACGTGTCGCTCGGGCGGGCATTGCGGCTTACGACGTGCAGCCGTGGCCGTGTACCGCTCGGGTCGGCCGGCGCGATGACCTTCGAGAGGTCGAGGGCGGCGGCGCGCTCGCCGTCCGGAATGTCGCGGATCCGGAGCAGGTCCGGCCGCCCGACCACCTCGTCCAGCTTGCGGAAGCCGAGCGAGGCCAAGATCTCGCGGACCTCCATCGCCAGGTGCGTGAAGTAGTGGACCGCCATCTCGGCGGTGCCGTCGAACTTGGCGCGGTACTTCGGATCCTGGGTCGCGACGCCGGTCGGGCAGGTGTTCAGGTGGCAGGCTCGGGCCATGTCGCAGCCGATCGCCACGACCGCCGCCGTGCCGAAGCCGAACTCCTCGGCCCCGAGCATCGCCGCCACGACGACGTCTCGGCCGGTCTTGAGCCCGCCGTCGGTGCGGACGACGATCCGCCCCCGCAGGTCGTTCATGACGAGCACCTGCTGCGTCTCGGCCAGTCCGAGCTCCCACGGCGAACCGGTGTTCTTGATCGACGACAGCGGCGAAGCGCCGGTCCCGCCGTCGTGCCCGCTGATCAGGACGTAGTCAGCGTACGCCTTGCAGACGCCCGCGGCGATCGTCCCGACGCCCGCCTCGGCGACCAGCTTGACGCCGACCCGCGCGCGAGGGTTCGCGTTCTTCAGGTCATAGATGAGCTGGGCCAGGTCCTCGATGCTGTAGATGTCGTGGTGCGGCGGCGGCGAGATCAGCGTGATACCGGGGATCGCGAACCGCAGCCGGGCGATGATCTCGTTCACCTTGATGCCGGGGAGCTGGCCGCCCTCGCCGGGCTTCGCCCCCTGGGCCATCTTGATCTCGAGCTCGTCGGCCATCGCCAGGTACTCGGCCGTAACGCCGAAGCGCGCCGAGGCGACCTGCTTGATCTTGTTGTGACCGATGTCACCGTTCTCGTCGGGCACGTAGTTGTGCGGGTCCTCGCCGCCCTCGCCCGAGTTCGAGCGTGCGCCCATCCGGTTCATCGCGACCGCCAGCGTGCGGTGTGCCTCCGGCGAGAGTGCCCCGAGCGACATTGCGGTGCTGATGAAGCGGCGGCGGATCGACTCGACGGACTCCACCTCGCGGACCGGGATCGGCGTCCCGGCCTCGAAGTCGAGCATGTCGCGGATCGTCATCGGCGCGCGGGCATGCACGAGGTTGCTGAACTGCTTGTAGTCCGCGTACTCGCCGCTGCGGACCGACTGGTGGAGCGCTCGCACGACCAGCGGGCTGTAGGCGTGATACTCGCCCTCCCGGCGGTAACGGATGAAGCCGTAGTCGGGCAGCCTGGCGCCCGCCTTGCCGTTCGACTTGCCGTCGGCAGCCTCTACAACCGGAGTCGGGAAGGCGGCGGCGTGCCGGGCGAGCACGTCGGCCCCGAGCTCCTCGAAGCCGAGCCCGCCGATTTGCGAGGGCGTCCCGGCGAAGCAACGGCCGATGACGTCGGCATCCAGGCCGAGCGCCTCGAAGATCTGCGCGCCGCGGTAGCTCGAGATCGTCGAGATGCCCATCTTCGACATGATCTTGAACAGGCCCTTCTCGGCGGCGTGCTGGAAGTTCACCTGGGCGGCCGTGATCCGGGCCGCGCCGTGTTCGGCCCACTCGGCCTCGAGCGCGGACGGGTCCTCGCGGCGCTTCCGCGCCAGCTCGATTTTCGACCGCTGCTCCGCCTGGAGCTCGGACGCCACGGCCGCGAGCGCGAGCCAGGGATGCACCGCCGCCGCGCCGTAGCCGATCAGCGCCGCGAAGTGGTGGACGTCCCAGGCGTCGCCGCTCTGAACGACGAGATCCACCTGCATCCGGGCACCGCGCGCGATCAGGCTATGGTGGACGGCACCGACGGCCATCAGCGACGGGATCGGCGCTCGGTCATGGCCGGCCGCGCGGTCGGACAGGACCAGAATCGTTGCCCCCTCCCGGACCGCGTCGGCCGCGCTCGTGCAGAGGCGATCGATCGCCTTACGCAGGCCGGCCGGACCATCGGCCGCCGAGAACGTCGCGTCGAGCGTGCGCGCGATGAACGGCGCCGCGTCCAGCGCCAGCAGGGCCTCCATCTGCTCGTCGAGCAGGACCGGGCTGGCCAGCTCGAGCAGGTGCGCCTGCTCCGGCGTCTCGTCGAGCAGGCTCCCGCGCGGGCCGATCAGCGTGTGCAGCGACATGACCAGCTCCTCGCGGAGTGGGTCGATCGGCGGGTTGGTGACCTGGGCGAAGCGCTGCTTGAAGAATGTGTACAGCAGGCGCG
>JALYGH010000638.1 GCA_030777205.1 Chloroflexota bacterium | reverse complement strand
CGCCGGGCTGGTCGACTGGGCGGGGGTCGCGGTCGCGCGCGTACTCGGCTGCTCGGACGCCGGAGCGGCCCGGTTCTGGGCCGTCTGGGGCGGTCCGGCCGGGCGCCCACCCGTCCCTTCGAGGACGACGTTGCGCGAGGGGCGGTAGACGCTCGTCAGCCGCAAGGTGCGCACGTCGCTGCCGAGGGTCACGGTGCGGACGTTGGTGACCTTGAATCCATCCATCGCGCCCTCGACGGCCAGGCGCTGCGCGAGCGGCAGTGTCGGCTCCTGCTCGATCACCTGCTCCCGGCTCGCTTCGACGACGTCCGTCCGGTCGCCCGGGGTCACCTTGACGGTCCAGTCGGGCTTCGTCCCGTACAGCCCAAACGCGACGCGCCCACCCTCGGTCCACGCCTGGATGAGGAGATAGTGCTCGGTGTTGTTGATGAACTGGAAGTCGAGCCCCGCCTCCTCGTCGACCGTGGCATCCAGCCCCTCGACGCCCTTCGCCGTGTACCCGGTGATCCAGTAGAGATGGTAATTCCGCTGCTCGACCTGATAGCCGGAGAAGAACACGGCGTGGAACAGCGTCGTGGCGACCTGGCAGATGCCGCCGGCGGCCGACGGCACCGTCTTCACGTTCGCGCCGGCATTCGCGATGCCCCAGCCGAGCTTGTAGCCCGCGTCCAGGCTCGTCGACCCGACCTCCTTGTTGAAGGAGAACAGCTTGCCCGGCGGCACGACGACGCCATTCAACCGCTCGGTGGCCAGGTTGATGTTGTGCTGCTTCGGCGGCGACGAGCCGGCGTAGGAGGTCCGCGCCACCTCGATCGGCCCCTGGATGTTGAGCTTCTCGCCGTCTTGCTCGCTCACCTCCGGCCGCGTGACCTCGACCGGCAGGGCGATGACCCGATCGGTTGACAGCGCCCTGGCGAGCACGAGCTCGGTCGTCTCGTCGACGTCGAGCGTGCGGCCTTCCTTGCTGGGCCGCAGCGTGGTCAGCTTTCCATTCGACCAGCTAAAGCGGGCGCTCTGCGGCTCCTGCTCCACGTCCTTCGCGAGCTTGGTCGCCCAAGTGCGGACCGCGTCGCGGTTGAGCGTCACGCCGTCGGCGGCGGTCACCTCGGCCATCGCCGCCAGCGCACTCGGCCCGAGCTGCCACTCCGCGTCGGCATGCTTCAGGACGATCGGACTCGAGACGAGCGCCTCGGCCTGCGCGCGCGCCGCGGCCAGGTCCTCGGTGCCAATCTTAGGCTGGGTCTCCTCGACCGCCAGCTCGACGACGGTGGTATCGGACCGGGCGAGCGCCTCCTCGAGGCGACGCCGCGTGGCGTCGACGAGGAGCTTGCGGCCGGCCTGGCCCTCGACGAACTCGACCGTGCCATCCCGATTGAGGCTCAGTCCGGCATCCCTGACCGGACGGTCGACGGCGCCGGCCAGCGCCTGCATGAACTGGCGATGCTGATTGGCGTCGAAGGCGGGCGCCACGATGTCGGATGCCGCCCCATTGATGACAAGGGCGACCTGCTGGCGAACCCGTTCGAGGAGGCTCCCTTCACGCCCGAGCCGCCACGCCTCGTCGAGGATCGGCTCGACGTCGAGCCGGACCCCGAGATGGTGGCCGGCGACCGACCAGCTCAACTCGTCGAAGCCGATGACGAGCGACCGGTTGCTCATCTCGTTCACCCGGTCGACGAGACGGGCTCGGGCGTCGTCGCGCGACAGCCCGCCGATCGGGATACCCAGGGCGCGGACGCCCGGATACAGGCGGTCCGCGTAGCTCGCGTGGAACACGACGAGGGCCGCGGCGACGACGAGCGCGATGACGGTGACGAACGCCGACGCCGCGAGCGCCACGTTCGCGACCTGCGCGCCCGCGAGGGGGCGGATTCCGTGGGGTGCCCAGCCACGGGTGGTGTGTTGACGCAAGGACTGGGTGCCTCTGGCGCGGGGCGCCGGTGCTTCGGAGAATCGCTATCATACGGAAGCCGCGGCCGATCGGACAACCGGCGGGCGTAACAGTCTTGTGATGATTTTGCCCGGCCGCCGGCTCGTCAGAGGTTCTCGCCCTGGTAATGACCGTCGTACGAGATCGTCGGCGCATCCAGCCGGATGAAGACGAGTTGTAGGATGCGTGCGCCGCGCTGGACGCGGAACCCGGCGGGGTTGTAGACGACTAGCAGGGCCTCGGACCGCCCGCGGTAGCCGGCGTCCCAGACGGCGGTGTGCACGGCGACCCCGCACCGCAGCATCGACGAGCGTGGGCGGCCGAACGCCATGACGTCGCGCGGCAGCGCCACCGCCTCGACGAGCCGGACGATGTACGCGCCGGGTCCGAGCATGTACGCGTCGCCGTCCGCGGCGACCTCGCGACGGTCGGGGATAGTCCGCTCCGCGTCATCCACGGCGATGCGGCCGGCGCCCGTCGTCGTCCATACGCTCTCGAGCCGGAGGTCGACCCCGTTCGGCTGGATCTGCCGCTCAGGATCGGCGAGGCCGCCGATCAGCGGCGGCTCGCCCTCCATCAGGCGGCGGATCGACGCGGCGCCGAGCGCGCCCGGCGGGCCGTGGACGGCCAGCACTTCCTCCCCCACTTACCCTCCCGAACCGCCGGGCCGTCGGCGCCGCCAGAGCTCGACCGCGATGTCGCCGGCCGGTGCGCCGACGACCGGCGCCGAGGGCTTGAAGACCCGCACCCAGATGGCCTCGACCGACGCGAACCTATCCAGGACCGCCGTGGCAACTCGCTCGGCAACCGCTTCGATGAGGTTCAACGGGGGCCCCTCGACCGCCTCACGAATCGCGAGCCAGACGTCCGCGTAATTGACGGTCAGGGCCAGGTCGTCGGACCGACCGGCCGGCCCCAGGTCGAGCTCGAGCCGCGCGTCGACGACGAACCGCTGGCCGAGCGCCCGCTCCTCGGGGCGGGCACCGTGGTAGGCGTAGAACGCCAGGCCGCTGAGGACGATGGCGTCCGAGCGGCGCTCGAGGTCGTGCATGTGGCGAGCGTAGCACGGACCGGGAACAGGTCGAGCCACGGCCTGCGTCGACGTCCTGATACTGGCCTCTTCGCGCGCCCCGTCCGGGAGTACGCTGCGGCCGCAAAGCCGGCTGTCGTGCCGACGGCGACCGGGCGGCCGGTACCGGGCGCGGGCCGCCCGGTCGCCGTCGGGCAATTACTCGGTGACCGTCAGCTTCGCCACCATCCAGGGGTGGATGCGGCAGTAGTACGCGTAGTTATCGGGGTTCAGGCCGGTGGTGTCCAGCGTCCACGAGTTGCCCGGTCGGACGAGCGCCTCCCGCGTCGGCGACGAGTCGAAGTGAGTGCCGACCGCCAGGTTGCCGCTGAAGGCGCCCTCGCTACCTATCGAGATGCTCGTGACGGTGTGCGGGAAGCGGCTCGTCTCGGGGTTGACGAACAGGACCGGCTCGCCACGCCTCACGGTCACGTAATCGGGACCGAAGCCCCAGTAGCCCTGCCCCGGGTCGAATCCCTGATTCGGCGGCAGGGCGTCATTGTCGAGCATCGTGACGGTCGCCTGGTAGGCGACCGCGCTGCTTGCGCCCGCGACCCACAGGGCGCCGCCGACGAGCGCCATCGCCGACGCCAGGGCGAACCAACGAAATACGCGCATGGGTCCCTCCGATGCTGCTCGCCGGCTCGCCGGCCGGCGGGCGCCGCCGCGCGTAGCACGTGACCCGGCCACGTCGACGCGCGGCGCTTCGTCCAGACTACGCACGACTCGAGCGTCCGGATTCTTCGTGCCGATCGGGCCCTCCAATGCTCACCGTCGGGGTTGCGAGCGCGTGCTCGACACGCCCACACTTCTGAGCCGAGATCTGCCGCCGGTCGGCCTGGCGGTGCCGCGGATGTGATGAGCGCGAACGACGAACGCTACTGGGATCGACGGCTCGAAACGCTGCCGCCCGACGACCTGACGGTCGTGCAGGACCATCGGCTCCAGTGGCAGATGCAGCGGTGCTGGCTCGGGTCGCCGTTCTATCGTGAGCGGATGCAACGCGCCGGCGTCGGGCAGCGCGACGTGAAGGCCCGCGTCGACCTCGCCGGACTGCCGATCCTCACCGACCGCGATCTGCGAGCCGACCGGCGGGCCAATCCGCCGCTCGACTCGGCGACTGTCGCGCCCAGGGACTGGTGGGCCGAGCAGCAGCCG
>JALYGH010000637.1 GCA_030777205.1 Chloroflexota bacterium | reverse complement strand
ACCAGCGCCGGGATGGAGGCGCGGAGGGGCATGGTCGCGGCGGAGGACGCCGAGGCTGTCGCCAGGCTACGGGCAGCCGGCGCCATCATCCTCGGCACGACCAACCTGCCCGAGCTGAGTGCGCGCGGCTTCACCGACAACAAGCTGGCCGGCATCGCTCGTAACCCGTGGGACACGAGCCGCACGCCCGGTGGCTCGACCGGCGGGGGCGCCGCGGCCGTCGCCGCCGGACTTGGGCCGCTGACGCTCGGGACGGACGCCGGCGGCAGCATCCGCCGGCCGGCCTGCCACGTCGGGGTCGTCGGGTTCAAGCCGACCCACGGACGCGTGCCGCTCGGCCCCGGGTTCGCCCCGACCTCGCCCGGCTACACCGTGAACGGGCCGCTCGGGCGGACCGTGGCCGACGCGGCGACGATGTTCTCCGTCATGGCCGGCCCGGACCTCGTCGACCGAACCTCGTTCCTCCCGCCGCTCGATGCCTCGCCCGCGGACCTCGCGACGCCGCTCGACCTGGCCGGCAAGCGGGTCGCCTGGAGCCCCGATCTGGGCGACCGGCCGGTCGACCCGCGCGTACGATCGTTGTGCGAGGCGGCCGTCCGCGCGTTCGAGAACCTGGGCGCCCGCGTCGAGGTGGCCCACCCAAGCGTCCCGCACGACTTCGAGGACGTCGTCGTCCGCGCGCTCGGCGGCCCGGCGACGGTCGCGTTCCTGGCGCCGTACCTGCCGGCCCACGCCGACGACTTCGACGCGGGCGTCCACGCCACGCTGGCCGCCGGCGCGCGGGTGACCGGCCGCGAGGTGTACGAGGCGCGGCAGCGCCAGGCGGCACTCTACGCGGACATGGTCCGCTTCTTCGAGCGGTACGACCTGCTGTTGACGCCAACGGCCGCCGCGCTCCCCTGGACGGTCGAGGCCGAGTATCCGAACGAGATCGACGGGAAGCCGGTCGGACCACGCGGCCACTCCGCGTTCACCCCGTTCGCAAACCACGCCGGGCTGCCGGCCATCTCCGTCCCGGCCGGCTGGACGGACGACAACCTGCCGGTCGGCCTCCAGATCGTCGGGCCCTTCCTTGCCGACGCGCCGGTGCTGCGGGCGGCCGCCGCGTTCGAGCAGGCCCGCCCCTGGGCCGACCGCTGGCCCCACGATCCGACCATGTAATCGCGCCGGTCGGTTGCGTCGAGACGCTTTGGAGGCCTCCGACCGCTATTCGGGGAAGATGACGCGGCGCAGCCCTTCGAGGACGAGCAGCGTGGCACCGATCGCCCCGACCGGGACGAGGCAGGCGATCGGCGACAGGAGCGGCGACATGCCTGCCGGCAGGCCGGGTGGCGCCGGCGGCCGCGGGCCATATGCCTGGTCCAGCAGCCAGAGCCCGTAGACGATGCCGGCGCTGGCGAGCCCGATGCCGATCAGGCCGAGCCCGACGAGGCGGCCGCGGACGTTCACCGTCGTCCGGCCGCCCTAGTCGAGGTACCGCCCGACCACCCAGCCACCCTTCTCCAGCGACCCGGCGCGCTCGATCCGGTACCAGTCGAAGCCGTCGGCCGCGGTGGGGCCCTCGACGATCTTCACGGTCGTGCCCTCCGGGAGACACCCGTGCAGCGTGGCGCCGGTCTTCGGGCTCTCGCGGACGTTGAGACAGGCATCGGTGCCGGCCACCACGGCGCTGGTCCGCTTCAAGTACTCGCCGGCCACCCAGCCCCCGTCGACCTGGCGCCAGCGGGACTCGGCGCCGCTCGCGAGGGGTTTGAGCTTCACTTCTGCGCCCTCCGGCAGGCACTCGACGACCGGCGCGTCCGCGGACGGCTGCTGGCGCACCTTCAGGCATGATTCGGTCCCGTGGACGACCGCGGCCCGCGTCGACGTCGTCGCGGCTGCCGCCGACGCATCGATGCTCCTCCCCTGCGACGAGAGGCTCGCGGCGGTCAGCGTCACGGGCTCGGATCGGGCTGCCAGCGGCTGGGTGACCGCGTCGCTACGCGTGGTCGACGACGCGACGGTCCCGCCCCCGGCCCGATTCGTCGACATGATCGGCTCGCGGCGGCCGTGCTCGCTGAACGTGCCCGTCGCGGCCAGCTCCAGTCCCTCGAGCGCGAGCCCCTCGGGCCGGCTGAACGGCACCGGGCTGCTCGCCCGACTGCCGCGGTGCAGCTCGAGGTGGACGTGCGGCGTGCCGTTGTTCCCGACCGTGCCGGCCGGCCCGACCGTCCCGAGTGACTGCCCGCGAGCGATCGACTCGCCACGGCTGAAGGTGCGGTGGAAGATCACGTGGCAGAGCATGACGCTGTGGCTGCCATCGCGGTAGGCGATCGCCATGCACCCGTTGCCGACCTTCGGCGCCTGGCTGTAGGTCACCGTGCCTTCGATCGGCGAGACGACCTCGGCGCCGCTCGTGCCGCCATCGGCGAGGACGAGGTCGAGACCGTATTGGCTGCGACCCCGGTGGGTGCCACCGCTGTAACCCTGGATGATGCGGACCGCCTTGCCCCCGGGGAAGGGCAGCGCGACGCTCTCGGCGGCGGACGTGGTCCGTGCCGGCACGAACGGCAGCAGGCAGGCGAGCAGCGCGAGGGCCAGGAACCACGGGATGACCGTGCGGACCGGGCGCGCGACGCCAGGATGACGTCGAATGCCGGAGAGCAGAAGCGGCGGAAGAGCGTTCGGGGTGGGGCTCGGCGATTGCTCGGCCGCCGCGGTCAGAGAGCCGGAGTCGGCGGCAGTCCATTGCGCGTCATACGTTGCGTAAGCGCGATACGTTGAGCGGCTAATGACATCGGCCTCGCACTATGTACTCGGCTCGGCCTCGGCGGCAACGAGCCGGGTGGCCCCGAGGGCCGGGCCGAGAGTACACGCGATCCTATCTATTGTCAAGTGCAGTCGTGTCGCGTTCGTGACACTATCGGAGCGGACGCCGAGATCGCGATGGGTTGCCGATGCGGCCCACCGGACAAAGCCCCCTCATGCGAGGGGGCTTTGATCGCTATCGGGATCGCGAAGAGCTCACGCGAGGGGCGCCATCATCCCCTCCCTGCTCTCACGTTCCCACATCGAGTTTCCGGGACCCAGGGCCCGGTGCTCAGAGCCGGCCTGCTCGGGGCAGATGGCACTCGACCTGCCGGGCGGGGGCAGATGTCGTGCGTATCGCCATGGAGTGCGGGCGCGACCGTCAGTACGCCACCAGCGCCGGCTCGTCCTGTTGCTTCCAGCCCATGACCGTCGTGTCGTGGAGCCAGAACAGGTCGCTCCGGCCTTCCTTGCTGGCCTGGGCATCCTGCTCGACCAGGTCGCGCACCTCGCCGATCAGGATCTCCTCCTCGCGCTCGTCGAGCGGGCGGACCTGGTTGGCCAGCGCCACGTTGTCTTCGATCTCCTCGATCGCCCGCATGCCGAGGATCGCCAGCGAGACGCCCGGCAGCCCGAGCGAGTAGCGCAGGGCCAGGCCACGGTAGGTGATCGTGCCGTGGCCGTACACCTTCATCGCGATCACGCCCGCGTTCTGCTCCTGGGCGACCGGCAGCAGGAACCGATCGGGCGCCGTGACCAGGTGATCGGGCATGCCGAGGGCGCAGAGTACCGTGTCGAACGGATAGCGCCGCAGCGCCTCGGCCAGCAGCTCCGGCCTGGCGTGGCCGGTGATGCCGATGTAGCGGACGAGCCCTTCCTCTCGGGCCTGCTCGAGCGCGGCGACTGCGCCGTCCGGCGCCAGCGCCTGCTCCAGGTCGGCCGCGGCGTTCACGGCATGGACCTGGATCAGGTCGACGTGGTCCGTCTGGAGCGCCAGCAGCGACGCCTTCAGCTCGTTCAGGACGCCGTCCTTGCTGCGGTTGTTCACCTTCGTCGCCAGGAACACCTCGTTTCGGCGAGTCCGCATCACCTCGCCGAGGTGCGGCTCGCTGCCGTAGTCCGGCGAGGTATCGAGGTAGGTGATCCCGAGGTCGATGGCGCGGTTCAGGCAGCGGACGGCGTGCTCGCGCGAGATGTTCTCCTTGCCGAGCGGGGCCGTGCCGTAGCCGATGATCGGCATCGCGACGCCGGTCTTGCCAAGAGTGCGCGTGACGGTGAGCTTGTCAGCCATCTAAGACGGTCTCCCCTCTGTGTGTCCCCGGTGTCAATCTGCGTTGTTCGTCAGCCCGAGCTGATCGCGACGATACGCGGCTCCACCGTCTTGCGCCTCCCCGCGTAGTCGGCCACCATGGGAAGCACGGCTCGTGCCAGCGACCGGCGTTCGCGACCGGGCGGCAGCAGGGTCGAGCGCGAAACCCCGGTCGACGGTTCAATCGGCGGCCGGACCTCGGTCACCAGAAGGGTCCCGAGCGACGGTTCTCGATACTGGCTCGGGAACCCCCGTCGGGGTCGCCCCGCCTGACGTCGTCAGTCGTGGAGAACTTGTGCGGCGCGCGTTCCCGCTCGGCACGGGTCTTCAAACCGTCTCCTGGCTCTCAGTCGTCGGCGGGGCGGAGGGCTTGTCCGGCGCGGCCGGGTGCTCGGCGCACGGCCTGGCGAGGAGCCCGGCCCGGAGCCGCTTGCCCCACTCCCAGCGCGCGTCGCGGTGACTCCTCATGCGGTTCGGCTAGCCGGCAATGCCGGAGCGGCGGCGGCGGATCACCGTCGTCGGGACCGCGTGCCCCCAGTCGCGCTCGGAGAATCCGGCCTCGGCAAACAGTCGGGTCAGCTCGTCGCGGTGCTCCAGGTCGTCCAGCTTGACGCCGTACCGCCGCACGTTCAGGAATTCGTACTCCAGGATGGGGCCGTCGTCGGCGTAGCGGACAAACCGATCGGCGTCCAGCCGCTCCTTGTGGTGCTCGCCGCCCGGCTCGATCGGCCCTCGCAGCAGCACCGACGCGGCGTCCGCGCGCGGGTCGTACCTCAACTCCATCGTCCCCTCCGGTCCCGTCGCCGGCCGCGGCGCTCGCTCCTTCGCTTGTCCCACCAGACCGTCACGACCGTCTCCCCGTCGCCCTCGACCACCGCCGTCATCCACCGGCCGTCGTCCAGCATCCGACTGTACTCCACGCGGCCGTCCTCTCGCGCGATCTTCTCATCGTAGTCCCCGACGACCAGCGCGATGTCGTCCTCCGAGAGGGAGTCGGCCTGCCGCTCGTCGCGCGCGTGATCGGAGAAAGTGTACTCGTCCACGGCGACGACGAAGGGCTACGCGTCTGAGGTCGGGGGACGAGGGGGCTCCTGATCCGGCCCGGACGGGTGCTCGGCGCAGGGCCGGGCGAGGAGCCGGGCACGGAGCCGTTTTCCCCACTCCCAGCGCTCCTCCGTCGGCGTGTCCTCGACGAGCGCGTACCAGAACCGACGCCGGCAGCGCGGGCACTGGACCCAGCGCACGTCGTGCGTGCGCATGATCTCGAACACGCCCCGCCGCGCGCCCTCCTCTTCGGGGAACAGCTCGACGCGCTTGTTGTGCTCCGGCTTCGGCCCGATCACTCGCTACGCTCCGGCGCCCCGCGCTTCGGTATGTTCGGGACGCGACAGGTCGGCCCCAAACCGAGCATACTCCTACCGATAACTCGCGTCCAACGCCAGTCCACACCGACCCGACCAATCCATCGCGAACCACACCATCCCGACCGGCAGCGTCGCTCGGTCGACCGCTCGGCGAGGGCATGCCGGGCCCTGGAGGGGCTATGCCGACACTCGACACGCTGAGCGTCGCGGAGCTGCGCGACCGTCGCGACCAGGCCCGGGCGCGCTACGACGCGTTCCGCCAACGCGGGCTCGACCTGAACATGAGCCGCGGCAAGCCGTCGGAGGCGCAGCTCGACCTCGCCAACCGGCTGCTCGAGTTGCCCGGCACGGACGACTACCGCGCCGCCGACGGCACCGACTGCCGCAACTACGGCGGCAGCCTCCAGGGGCTGCCGGAGGCGCGGGCGCTGTTCTCCGGCCTGCTCGGGGCGCCGGTCGAGCAGATCCTGATCGCCGCCAACGCCAGCCTGACCCTGATGCACGACCTCCTCGCCTTCGCGCTGCTCACGAGCGTGCCGGACGGGCGCGGGCCGTGGTCAGCCGAGGCGCCGATCACCTTCCTCTGCCCGGTGCCCGGCTACGACCGCCACTTCGCGCTCTGCGAGCAGTACGGCATCCGCATGGTGAGCGTCCCGCTGACCGGCCACGGCCCGGACATGGATCGGATCGAGGCGCTCGTCGCGGATGACCCGAGCATCAAGGGCATGTGGTGCGTCCCGAAGTACAGCAACCCGACCGGCGAGATCTACTCGGACGAGACGGTCGAGCGGCTGGCCCGGATGAAGACGGCGGCGCCGGACTTCCGCCTGTTCTGGGACAACGCCTACGCCGTCCACCACCTGACCGGCACGCCGTACGACGTCGCCAACATCCTGGAAGCGTGCGAGCGGCACGGCACCCCGAACCGCCCGTTCGTAATCGCCTCGACCTCGAAGATCACGCTGGCCGGGGCCGGTCTCGGGCTGTTCGCCGCGTCGCCGGAGAACATGCGCGGGCTGGTGGAGCGGATGAGCCGCCAGACGATCGGTCCGGACAAGGTGAACCAGCTCCGCCACGTGCGCTTCCTGCGCGACCAGGCCGGGCTGATGGCCCACATGGAGAAGCACCGCGAGATCCTCGCGCCGAAGTTCCGCGCCGTCCTCGACACTTTCGCCGAGCGGCTCGGCGGGACGGGTGTGGCGACCTGGACCGAGCCGAAGGGCGGCTACTTCATCAGCCTCGACGTCCTGGACGGCTGCGCGACGCGGATCGTCGAGCTGGCGAAGGGGGCCGGGATCGCGCTCACCGGCGCCGGCGCGACCTTCCCGTACGGCCGGGACCCGCACGACCGCAACATCCGGATCGCGCCGACGTACCCGAGCGTCGAGGAGGTCAAGCAGGCGGCCGAGGGCGTTGCGCTGTGCACCCTGCTCGCCACGACCGAGGCGCTGCTGGCCGGCCGGGACACTCAGCCGATCGCGGCCGCGGCGCCGGCGGTGTAGCCGGCGGTGACCGCCGCGCCGCCCAACCGGCTCGGCCTCTTGATTCAGGAGCAGACGTCCTGGCGCGGCGTCCTGGTGTTCCTGGCGCTGGCCTACGGGCCGGGCTGGGCGGCGCAGGTCGCCCTCGCGCTCGCCGTTCGCGACGACCCGGCCGGCCTGCTCCAGCTCGGCGGCGGGCTGCTCGTTGTGGCCGCCGCGCTGATGTGGCC
>JALYGH010000636.1 GCA_030777205.1 Chloroflexota bacterium | reverse complement strand
TGTGAGGATCCTCGCTGCGCTCGGGACGACAGCCATGTTGACGATGCTCGCGTCAGACGCAGCGTCGGGCTGCACTACTCGCCCGGGGGGGCGCCACGGCAGAGTCGCTCCAGGTCAAGCTCCGTCGACGGCGTCGTGTCGGCGTGGAGCACCTGACGCATCTGGCGCAGCGCGTACGCATTGTCTTCCTGGTCGATCGAGGCGACGCAGTCCGACGGCACGACGATGTGCAGGTCGCGCAGGAATGCGTCGCTCGCCGTGAACAGGACGCAGTTGTTGCCGGCCAGGCCGGTCAGGATGACCGTCCGCACCTTGAGATAGGCGAGCAGGGTGTCGAGCGTCGTCGAGTAGAAGCCGGAGTGCTTCGGCTTGAGGACGAAGTAGTCGTCCTCGTCCGGTACGAGCTGCTCGACGAACGGCCGACCGCGGACGTCGTCTTCCAGGGCATGCGCGAGCAGCTTTCCCTGGTCCGACTGCCACTTGCCGAAGTTGTCGTTGACGTAGACGACCGGGATGCCGGCCGCCTTAACGCGCTGCTTCAGCTCCCGGAGCCGTCGCGCCATCGGCATGGCGTGCTCGAGCAGGCGGTCGCCGCCCGGGAACTCGAAATCGTTGATGACGTCGATCAGGATCAGGGCGACCGGCGACGTGTCGGGGACGTTGCCGTGTAGGTCTTCGTTCTTGGCGGGCATCGCCGGCATCCTCACCTCCGGGCCGTGCACGGCACACCGTACCACCGTCAGTCGCTCGGCGTCTCGTTATGCGCCCGGCACGGACCGGGAATGCGTCGCCTCGCTGCCGTGGCCATCGGCGACGAGCCTGCCTGAATTGCGTCCGATCCCCGATCCGCATCCACCGTCTGGAGCGCGGAATCGGACATTCCGGGCACCCCGACTCGCGCTATAGTCGATGGCGCGTCAAGCGGCGATGTCCGGGGGCGTCGCCTGGCGTGAGGCGCGGCCTGGAGAAGTACGCCGCCGGCGCAGGAGCGAGTGGGATGGCGTCCGGATCGGTCGTCGCGGGTGCCGCGCCCGGGCGAGAGCAAGCCTACTGGACGGCGTGGACCGCGACGCTCATTTTCTTCGCCGGCTTCTACGCCCTGCTCGTGCCACTCCCCGGCTACCTGGCGCGAGTCGGCCTTCCGGACTGGCAGATCGGGATGATCCTCGGGGCGTTCGGGGTGGCCTCGCTGCTCGGGCGCCCGCTGGCCGGCGTCGCCGTCGACCGCTGGGGGACCCGGCCGCTGCTGCTGTTCGGGGCGGTGGCGCTGATCGTCGGCGCCATCGGCATCGTGCTGACGGCGAACCCGCTCGTGCTGGGCGGCCTGCGCCTGTTCCAGGCGGCCGGCTATGTCGCGTTCACGACGGCCGGCACGGTGCTCGTCATCGAGCTGACGCCCCCGGACGAGCGGGGCCGGCGCCTGGCCGTGTTCGGCGCGGCGGCCAACGTGGCGATCACGCTCGCGCCGGCCGCGGCCACCGCGCTGCTCGAGGTCGCGCCGATCGAGAGCGGGTTCTGGGCCGCAGGCGGGCTGGCCCTGCTGGCCGGCGTGCTGGCGTCGCTCGTCGCCACACCGGGTCGCCCGTCAGCTCCCGAGGGCGCCCGGCCGGGCTCGTGGCGGTTCCCGCGCCGCCTCTGGCTGCCAATGGCGACGGCCGGGCTGTTCGGCGCCGGCTTCGCGGCGTTCTTCCTCTTCGCGCCGATCTTGAGCGAGCGGCGTGGCGCCCCGGCCGGGCTGCTCTACACGCTCTACGGCATCGGCATCATCCTGACGCGCCTGGTGAGCAGTCGCTGGATCGACCGGGCCGGGACCGGGCCGAGCTTGCTGGTCGCGGCCGGCCTCCTCGTCGTCGGCCTGGCCCTCACCGCGGTCGCGACGACGCCGGCCTGGCTCGGGCTGGCGGCGGTCCTGGTGGCGTGCGGCTCGGGGCTCTTCCATCCCGTACTGATCGCCCACCACGCCCGGCTCCTGCCCGGGGCGCCCGGCCGGGCGAGCGCCGCCTTCTACCTCGGCTTCGATCTCGGGATCGGCCTCGGGAGCTGGCTCCTCGGGGTCGTGCTCGAGGCAAGCGGGCTGACCTGGCTGTACGCCGCGGCCGCGCTGCTAATCGTCGCCACCGGGCCGCTCATCCCGGTGCTCGCGCGGCAGCCGCTGCCGCCACCCTCCGACGACGAGCGCGGCGCGTAGCGACGATGGGCGGGCGGCCGGACGACGTGCAGGTATCCCAAGCGGCATTCCCGGTCCCTCGCCTCACGGACGAGCCGCGGGTTCGCCGACGGGAGAGTCGACACACCGGGAGATGACGCCTACGAGGCGGGCTCCAACAGCCCCTTCTGCTCGACAATCGTCGCGTCGAGCGTCTTGTAGCCGGCGTCCTCGAACAGGACCGTGATCGCGTCGTCGGTCACGCGCTGGACGATGCCGTCGCCCCAGGCCGCGTGGACGACCGCGTCCCCGACCGAGAAGGGGACGTCGGCGGCCGCATCGGTGGCCGCCTCGGCCGCCGCCGCGCGCTCCGGGTCGGCGGCGGCCCTGGCGCAGACATCGCAGAAGCCGCAGAGCCCCCCCTCCCACTCCTCGCCGAAGTAGTTCAGCACGTACGCGCGGCGGCAGGAGCCCAGCTCGGCGTACGCCCGCATCATCTCCAGGCGGCTGCGCTCGTAAGCTCGCCGGCGCTCCTCCGCTTCGAGCGAGATCGCGGCCGGGTCGAAGTCGTCGACGGCGAGCCCGATCCGCTCCCGCCGCCGCCGGACGATCTCCTCGTGCTCGAGTGCGGCCACGACGCGCGCGACGACCGGCCGGCTGAGTCCGGTCTCCGACACCAGGGCCCGTACGGAGAGGGGGCCGCGGCTTAGCAGGGCGGCCCGGACGCGCTCGACCTCGTCGAGGCCGACCTGGCCGCCGCTGCCGAGGAACGCGGCGCGGGCCAGATCGGCCGAGCGGTAGAGCAGCACGCAGCGGGCCGGCTCGCCGTCGCGTCCGGCCCGCCCCGCCTCCTGCCAGTACGCCTCGACGCTGGCCGGCACGTCGCGGTGGACGACGAAGCGGACGTCCGGCTTGTCGACGCCGAGCCCGAAGGCATTGGTCGCGGCGATGACGCGCACCTCGTCGGCCATAAACGCCTCCTGGACCCGCTCGCGGTCCGACTTCTTCCGCTGCCCGTGGTAGAAGTCGGCGCTGATGCCCCACTTGCGCAGCGCCTCGGCCGTCTCCTTGGCTGCGCGGGTCGTCGCCGTGTAGATGATGCCGCTGCCTGCCATGAGGGCGGCCAGCTCGGCGCCGTTCGGCGAGCCCTCCGCACCGCCGTCGTGCGCCTCGTCCTCGTCGTCGCGGACGAACAGTCGGCGCAGGGCGCGGTGCTCGTCCGCCTCGGTCTCGACGCGCTGGACCCCGAGGAAGAGATTCGGGCGGTCGCTCCCGCGCACCACCACGTCCGGGTCGCGCAGCTCGAGCCGCTCGACGACGTCGCGGCGGACCCAGGGGGTGGCCGTCGCCGTCAGGGCGAGGATCGTCGGGCGGCCGAGCGTGGCCGCCACCGCGCCGAGCTCGAGGTAGGCCGGGCGGAAGCTATGTCCCCACTCGGAGATGCAGTGCGCCTCGTCGACGACGAACAGCGACACCTCGGCTCGGCGCATCGCCCGCATGAACTCGTCGTCCTGGAACCGCTCCGGCGTTACGTAGAGCAGGCTGGCCTCGCCGTGGCGGATCCGTTCGAGCTCCTCGTCCACCTCCGACTCGGTGCGGCTGCTGTTGATCACGCCGACCTCGACGCCGCGCTCCTCCAGCGATTCCTCCTGGTCCTTCATCAGCGCGAGGAGGGGCGAGACGACGACCGTGATGCCGGGCACGAGCTGGGCGGCCAACTGATAAACCAGCGACTTGCCGGCGCCGGTCGGCAGGAGCGCCAGGACGTCGCGGCCGGCCAGCAGCGAGCGGATGACTCGCTCCTGCCCCGGCCGGAACGCATCGTGCCCGAAGCGCGTCCGTAAGAGATCCAGCAGCTCATCCCGCGCCACGGCCATCGTCGTCGCTCCCGAACGTTCGGTTTCCCGGCGCTCCGCGGATGCAACCCGCATGCCGCCGATTGGCACATCTCTTGCCGCCTAGAGGACGCGAAGGCGATAGCGCCGGATACCCCGGTGCCGTCGCGGTATGTGCAGCGTGGACGTCGCCGGCTGGGGATGGCCGCGGACGGACCGAGGGTGGGCCGGCGCGAGCGGCCCGAGGGAGATGCGATGGACTGGCGTGAGGCCCAGGTAGACCCCGGTGCATCGGTCGAGGCGGCGGACGGCCCGCTCGGAACGGTCGAGGACGTGGTCATCAGCCCGCGGACCGGCGAGCTATCGCACCTCGTCGCCAGGCGCGGCTCGACGACCGAGCGGGTGATGATCCCGGCGGCGGCGATCGCCGAGATCCCGAGTCGGCGGACCGTCCGCCTGCGGGTCGGTCGCGACGAGCTCGAGTCGATGGCGAGCGGCACGCGGGCCGAGGCGCGCGGCGAGAACCAGATCCGGGTGCCGATCCTCGAGGAGCGCCTGGAGGTCGGCACGCGGCCGGTCGAGCTGGGCGAGGTGCGGCTCCGCAAGTCGATCGAGCTGTTCGAGCAAGTCGCTCGCCAGCCGGTCATGCGCGAGGACGTGGTCGTCGAGCGTGTGCCGATGAGCCGGGAGCTGGACGTCCCGGCCGAGCCGCACATGGACGGCGACTGGTTCGTCGTGCCGGTCATGGAAGAGATGCTGGTCGTCCAGAAGCGTCTGGTGCTCAAGGAAGAGATCCGCATCAAGAAGCGCCAGGTGACCGAGGAGTACGAGGTGCGCGAGCAGCTCCGGCGCGAGCGCGTCGAGGTTGAGGATGCGACGACGCTCGGCATCGCAGGGCAAGAGGCCGGGGCACTGCCCCGCGCCATAGCTGATCCCGATGTGACCGGCCGCGGCCCGGCCGATGGCGAGGGCGCGGGAACTGCCGCGTCGAGCCCTGCGACCACCGGCGGGACAGGTGCCGAACGGCACTGATTTTGGCCTCAGTCACCCCGGGCGAGAGGTCGCCGTCGGGCAGGTCCACGGCGGCCCTCGTGCGCCAGGCGTCGAGGTCAGGCCATTTCAGCGGAACGGTATCTGAGTCGAGCGCCTCGGCGGGCGACGCGGCAAGCATCGACGTCAATTGGGTCTGACCCCGCCAGCACATGACCTGCGACTGCTCAAGCGACCCGATGGGCACGATTAATGCGTAACAAATCATATGCGACGGTCGTACAGCTCGTGGCAAGCATCTTGCGGCCACTCTATGCAGGGGCGCAGATGCCTCAATATTTGAAGGTGGCGCGGCCCAGATCGTGCCGGATGTGAAGGACCAGCAAGGAGGATCCTCATGGCCCTGTTCGACAACCTCCGCCGGGGCAGCCAGGTATACGGCCCCGACGACAAGCCAATCGGCACCGTCGATCGGTGGGACAACGACAACATCTACATCGGCGGCAGGCCGTACCAGCGCTCGTACTTCGACCGCTTCGACAACGACAGGCTGTACTTCAGCAACGAGGGCTACCGCTCGTACCAGTCGATGGGCACGGCGACGGCCGGCGCGCAGGCCGAGGGCGAGATCCGCGTCCCGGTGATGGAGGAGCGGCTCGGCGTCGAGAAGCGCCAGGTCGAGCTCGGCGAGGTCGCGATCCACAAGGAGGTCACCACCGAGCAGGTCAACGTGCCGGTCGACGTGACGCGGGAAGAGGTGCACGTCGAGCGCGTCGACGTGCCGGACCGCCCGATCGCGGCCGGCGACATGCCGGATGCGTTCCAGGAGGGCACGATCCGGGTGCCGGTGCGCGGCGAGGAAGTCGTCGCGCAGAAGCAGGCGGTCGTGACCGGCGAGGTCGTCATCGACCGCGAGCGGACGACGGAGCGCGAGGTCGTCTCCGATACCGTCCGCAAGGAGCGGGTTGAGGTCGACGAGAACTACCAGCGGCAGCGCGACAACTTCCGCCAGCACTTCGAGAGCTCCCGCGCGGGCATGACTGGCGGAGGTGCCGGCACGCGGACGTTCGACGACGCCGAGCCGAACTACCGAGCCGGTTACTACGCCGCCCACGACGAGCGGTATGCCGGTCGCGACTTCGACGAGGTCGAGCCGGACCTGCGTCGCACCCACACCTCGACCGGCTCGGGCGATTGGGAGCATCTGCGTCGCGAGATCCGCGAGGGCTGGGACCGCGCGCGACGCTAGTCGATGGTGAGTCCCGGGCCTGTGGGCCCGGGACGCGGGAATCGGGTGCCGCGGGGCGATATCCCGTGGCACCCATCGCTGTGAGCCCAAGGAGAGGTAGATGGAGACCACGAGTAGCACGAACACCGACCGCCGGACGGTCGTCGGCGTCTTCGACGGGCCGAATCACGCCGAGATGGCGCTGAACGACCTGAAAGAAGCCGGCTTCTCCCCGGACCAGGTCTCGGTCGTCGCGAAGGACAACCGCGAGACGCGCGAGATGGTCGAGAACACCGGCATGGGCGCCGAGGGCGCCACGGCCGGCGCCTTCCTCGGTGGGATCACCGGCGGCATCCTCGGCTGGCTCGTCGGCGTCGGCGCGCTGGCGATCCCGGGCGTCGGCCCGGTCGTGGCGGCGGGTGCGCTAGCGACGACGCTGGGCGGGGCGGCGCTCGGCGCGGTGGCCGGCGGCATCGTCGGCGCGCTGGTGGACGCCGGTGTGCCGGAGGAGGACGCCCGCGGCTACGAAGAGCATGTCCGCCAGGGCAGCATCCTGCTGACCGTTCACGCGACGACGGACCAGCAGGCCCGCCAGGCGCACCGGATCTTCGAGCGCCACGGCGGCGCGGACGTCCGCGGCTACGGCTACGATACGAGCCGCCGGAACGACGACGATGACGACAGCGCGGCCGGTGAGATGACGGTCGGCTCCGTGGTCGGCGGTTCGGCCGGCGCGATCGGCGGCGGCCTGGTCGGCGGCCCGCCCGGAGCGGTTGCCGGCGGTCTGATCGGCGGCTCGGCCGGTGCCGCGGCCGGTGGCGCCGCCCAC
>JALYGH010000635.1 GCA_030777205.1 Chloroflexota bacterium | reverse complement strand
ACCTCGCGCAGCCGCCCCTCGCTCTCGCCGACGTATTTCTGCATGATCTCCGGGCCGTTGACGTGGATGAAGGTCGCCTTCACCTCGCTGGCGACGGCCCGCGCGATCAGCGTCTTGCCCGTCCCCGGCGGCCCGTAGAGCAGCACGCCGCGCGGCGGCTCGATCCGCAGCCGGCTGAACAAGCCCGGGTACTTCATCGGCAGCTCGATCAGCTCGCGGACGCGGCCCAGCTCGCGCTCCAACCCGCCGATGTCCTCGTAGCGGACGGTGGCCGGCAGCGCCTTCGCCCGCTGGGCCGGGGGGACGCGGGTGCGGATGATCGTCTCGGGCCGGACGGTGACCGGGCCGGCCGGCTCGGTGTCGTGAATCTGGAAGGCGCGGTCGCCGCGCGCCAGGGCCGTGACGACGACCTTGTCGCCGGCCGTCACGACCCGCCCGCTCAGGAAGACGCGGGTGACGATCAGCTCCTCGTCGGACAGGCCGGCCGCGTCGGGGGCGGCGATCGTGACGCTGTGGGCGTCCGAGGCGCCGCCGGCCCGGACTCGGACGCGCTCGTCGATGCTGGCCTGGGCGTTGTCACGGAGGGTGCCGTCGAGCCGGATGACGCCCTGGCCGCTCATGCTCGCCGGCGCGATGGCGACCCGGACGGTGGTGCGCCGCTTGCCGGTCACGTGGACCAGCGAGCCCGGCCGCAGGCCGAGCGCGTCGAACGCGGCCTGGTCCATCCGTGCGACGCCGTGGTGGATGTCGTAGGGGAGCGCCTCGGCGACGCGGAGGAAGATCTCGCGGCCCGTCTCGAGCTGCCCGGCGGTGGGGTTGGCGGCCACGCCGTTGGTCAGCCCCGGTCCGGCGACCGGCGAGCCGACCGGCGGGCGTCCGTCACCGTCAGATCGCCGCTCGTCGGTCGCGGTCGTGCGCTGCTCGTCGGCCATCGATACTGTCCTCTCCTTGGCCGAAGTGTACACGAGCGGCACCAAACCCTCACCCGACACCGATCAGACGTCCACTCTGGCGCCCGCCCCTCCCCCTTCGTCCGCGTCGTCGGCCACGTCGGCGGCCGGGCTCGCGAGCAGCTCCGGCAGCGCCCGCGTGAACGCCGAGTTGGCCAGGACGCGGTCGACGCCGGCCTCGAGCGCCCGGGCGCGGAGCGCGAGGTCTTTGTGCGGCCCGAACCCGAGCACATAAATATCCGCGGTGGCAGCGTCAGCCTTCAACTCGCGGACCAGGTCCGCCCACGGCAGTCGGGTCGCCGCCAGCCCAACGAGCACGGCACGCGGCCGATCATCGCGGAGCGCGGCGCGCACGTCGTCAACCGACCGGGCGTAGCGGACGCGCCGCCCCGTCGCCCGCGCCGTGGCGTCGATGCGCCCGCGCACGAACAGGTCGTCGACGAGCACGAGGACCGGGCGATCCGCGTCCGTCGCCACCGGCGGCGTTCCCGCGGCCGCCTACTTGCGGCGGGCCAGCCCGCTCAGGCGGCGCTTCTCTTCCATCTTCTTGCGCTTGATGCGGTGCTTGCGGAGCGCGACCTTCTTACGCTTGTTCATCCTTCATCCCAGGCGGCCGGCCGTCACGGTCCGGCATGCTTCGGCAACATTCCTCCCGATTGTAGCGCAGGAGGACGGCCCGCCCGCGCGAGCGGCCCGGCAGCGCCGCCGACGCCCGCCACATCCGCGCCTCAGCGGCCGGACGTCGAGCGTCCGAGCCACCAGGCAAGCGTCGCGAGGCCGGCCCCGAGGGCGCTGACCGCGCAGGTCGCGAGCCCGAACGCCGAGAATCCGTAGACGGCGATCAGCAGGCCGCCGACCGCCGAGGCAGTGAGCCAGCCGATGCTGGCGAAGGCGGTGTTGATGCCCAAGAGCGCCCCGGTGGCCTCGCTCGAGACGTCGCTGATGGCGGTGAGGATCGCCGGTCGCCCGATCGCGTTGGCGAGCGTGAAGGCGAGTCCGAGCAGGACCGAGATCGCCAATCCGGGCTGCCAGAGCAGGAGGGGCAGCGCCAGGACGGCGGTGGCGATCAGCGACGCTGCCGCGAGGAGGGGGCGCGACGGGACCCGGTCCGTCAGATAGCCGCCGCCGTAGCTCCCGAGGAGGTTGCCGGAGGCCACAACGGCGAGCGCGACCGAGAGCACGGCGAGCGGGATGCCGTAGGAGTCGCGCAAGTACGTCGCGGTATATGTCGCCACGGCGGCGTAGATGAACCGCTCGGCGGCGCTCGCCGAGAGCAGGGCGACGACGGGCGGCGTGAGCAGCGACCGGACGGGTCGGCGACGGTCGACGCTCACGACCGGGCGTCGCGCCCCAGAGGGGACGACGACCCAAGTCAGCAGCGCGGCCAGCAGGAGCGCGATGCCCTGCGCGGCGAGTGCCCCGCGCCAGCCGACGACGTCCCCGGCGAGCGTGACGAGCGGGATGCCGACCAGCAGCGACAGCGACTGGCCCATCACGATCCACCCCATCGCGCGGCCCCGCTCGGCCGAGACGAAGCGGTCCGAGACGACGGCGAAGACCGAGCCCATGTACGCGCCGCCGCCGACGCCGTTGACCAGGCGCCAGGCGGCGGCGGCCGGGAAGGACCAGGTCGCGGCCAGGCCGAGGGGCGCGGCGATCAGGGCGATGAACCCGGCCATCATCACCGGCCGGCGGCCGATGCGGTCCGACAGCCCGCCCGCGACGAGCGAGGTGACGCCCCAGGTGATGCTCGTCACCGCGACGAGCATGCCCGCCGCGCCGAGGTCGATCCCCAGGTCGGCGGCGATGTCGAGCAGGAACGGCGAGATCGCGATGGCGGCAATGTTGACGAGGAAGGTCGACAGGCAGAGCGCCCAGAGCATCAGCCGGCGATCGTGCCGGAGCCCCGTGCCCGCGTTGGACGCCGGCGTTGCCTCCATGTCGGGCCATGGTACCCGAAGCGCGCTGCATCAGACCGGCCGAGGCCGCTGCGATCAGCCGGGCGCCGGCCCTGCTCCGCGCGACCCTGACCCGCTGCGTCCTCCTCGTCGTCGCCCTCGCAGCCTTCGACGTGGGCGCCGCGCACCTCCACCTCTCGCCGACCTGCGTCCTCGCCCACTACTTACCCGTCCAGCAGCTCGCCTGAGTCTTGCGGCAGCCTCGCTCACCCACTGACTCGATCCGAGTTTCTGGCGCAGCGCCGCTATACTGGCGTCACGACCTCTCTCCGAGGTGCCCCGTGGCCTGCCGCTCCGCCTTCGTCTACTCGCCCGAGTACCTCGCCTACAAGCTGAGCGAGGAACACCCGCTCAATCCGATCCGCCTCGCCCTCACCGACTCGCTGGTGGAGGCGACCGGACTGCTGGCCGACCCGGCCGTATCCCGCGAGCAGCCGCGTCCGGCCACGGAAGAGGAGCTGCTGCTCGCCCACGACCGTCCCTACGTCGAGCGGGTCAATGTGATCAGCGCGGGCGGCGGCTGGGCCGACCCGTACCAGGACTTCGGGCTCGGCTCGGCGGATAACCCGGCCTTCAAGGGCATGCACGAGGCGACCTCGCTCGTCGTCGGCGGGACGCTCGTCGCCTGCGAGCTGGTCTGGAGCGGGCGCGTCCGGCACGCGTTCAACCCGGGCGGCGGGCTGCACCACGCCAACCGAGCCCTCGCCTCAGGGTTCTGCATCTACAATGACGCGGCGGTCGGGGTCGCCTGGCTGCGTCAGCAGGGCGCCCGCGTCCTCTACGTCGACACCGACGCCCACCACGGCGACGGCGTCCAGTGGATCTTCTACGACGATCCGGACGTCCTGACGATCTCGCTCCACGAGTCCGGGCGGTACCTGTTCCCCGGCACCGGTAACCCGTCCGAGCGCGGCGAGGGGCGCGGCTACGGCTACTCGGTGAACGTCCCGCTCCAGCCGTACACCGACCACGCCTCGTTCGTCGAGTGTTACGACCTGGTGGTGCCGCCCCTGGCGCGGGCGTTCAAGCCGGACGTGATCGTGGCCCAGAACGGCTGCGACGGCCACGCGATCGATCCGCTGACCCACCTGCACTACCTGACCCGGACGTTCGAGCATGTCGGGCGGCGCTCCCATGAGCTGGCCCACGAGCTGTGCGACGGTCGGCTGGTCGCCCTGGGCGGCGGAGGGTACGCCCTCTGGACCGTCGTCCCGCGCGCCTGGACATCCGTCTGGGCGGCGATCAGCGGCCAGGAGCTGCCAGAGCTCGTGCCGGATGCCTGGCGCGATCGGTGGTCGGCCGAGTGCCCGGAGAAGCTCCCAACGCGGATGCACAACGCCCCGGATGCCATCCCACCGACCCCGCGCCAGCCGGAGATAACGGCCGCCAACCGTCGCGTCGCCGAGGAGGTCGCCGCTCGCGGCCTGCCGTCGTGAGACCCCGGGGTCGCCGCTCGGTGCCGGGCTACATCAGCCCGCAACCTGGTAGATCATCGGCCGGTAGGTTGGCAAAGGGATGGGTCTGCCCTCAGCTCGCGCAACTTCAAGCCAGAGGTCACGAGCGGCCTCTAACTCCTCCAGCGCCTGACGTGGCGTGGCGCCGAGGGCCGAGCAGTACCGCAAGTCGGGGATGTCGGCGACGTAGGCGCCGTCCTCGTCGCTCCAGAAGATATTGACGTGGTAGTCCTTCACTTCTCGGCCTCCAAACGAAGATCGTAGCGCTCCACGAGCTTCAGGTATTGCCGGACCTGGTACGGCTTCGCTTCGCCACCTATCTCCTGAAGGTTGACCAGCTCGGGGCCCTGCGGGTGGGTGAGATATGGTGACTGCCGCGCGTGCGCGCGAGCCGGAACCCGAACCCCTCGACGAGGTTCACGAAATCGTCGACCGAGACGTTCAGCGACCCCTGGATTAGCCGCTTGAGGAGGCGTAGTCGGTTTGCAGAGCCAATCATAATCGGTCGTGCAGAGAAGCTATCGTTACTTCTCGCCGGGAGGGATGATGCGCGATAATACCAATTCCGTCTGGTCACGCCGCTTTCTCGGTAGGCGCCGGGAGGGCGTCGAGGGCGCCGGTGAGCCAGTCCCAGCCGCAGAGTTGGCGGACGCGGACCGGGTCGGCGTCGAGCTCCGCG
>JALYGH010000634.1 GCA_030777205.1 Chloroflexota bacterium | reverse complement strand
GCCAGGCGGGCCCGCGCGAAGTGGACCAGCTCCGACCGCAGCCGCTCGTGGCGCTCCCACAGGTCGCGCTCCGACACATCGTCGACGGCGCGGTTCCGCTCGACGTTCTCGAGCGCGCCGTGCCACTCGGACGGGATCCGGATCCGCGCGTACAGGTCGTCGAACTCGCGCGCCGTCCAGGTCTTTAGGTGGATGCCGTTGGTGACGCTGTCGATCGGCACCTCCGGCTCGGAGAGGCCCGGCCAGACGGAGCCCCAGAGGTGCCGCGAGAGGCCGCCATGCAGGAGACTCACGCCATTCGAGCGCGCCGCCAGGTGGAGCGCCAGGATCGTCATCGAGAACGGCTCGCTCTCGTCGTGCGGGTTCTGCCGCCCGAGGGCCATGAACTCGGTGCGCGAGAGTCCCAGCTCGCGGTAGTAGTCCCCGAGGTAATAGTCGACGAGGCCCGGCTCGAAGGCATCGTGGCCGGCCGCAACCGGCGTGTGAGTCGTGAAGACGAGGCCGGCCGACGCCATCGCGCGGGCCTCGGCGAAGCTCAGGCCGTGTTCGACGATGAGCTGGCGGATGCGCTCGAGGGACAGGAACGCGGCGTGCCCCTCGTTCATGTGGCAGACCTCGGGGCGAAGCCCGAGCACGTCGAGCGCCCGCAGCCCGCCGATGCCGAGCAGCAGCTCCTGGCGGATCCGCATGTCGCGGTCGCCGCCGTACAGCCGCCCGGTGATCGCGCGGTCGGCCGGCGAGTTCTCCTCGACGTCCGTGTCGAGCAGGTACAGCGAGATCCGGCCGACCTTCACCAGCCAGACGCGTGCGCACAGCTCGCGGCCCGGGAAGGCCAGCCGAAGCTCGACCTGGTTCCCGCGCGCGTCGAGGGCCGGCCGAATTGGCAGCGCGTCCGGGTCGTTGTGCGGGTAGTGCTCCTCCTGCCAGCCGTCGGGACGGAGGCGCTGCTGGAAGTAGCCGTTGTGGTAGAAGAGGCCGATCCCGGTCAGCGGCAGGTTCAGGTCACTTGCCGACTTGAGGTGGTCGCCGGAGAGTACGCCGAGGCCGCCGGAGTAGATCGGCAGGCACTCGGCCAGGCCGAACTCGGCCGAGAAGTAGGCGACCCGCGCGTGGGTCGCCTGTTCGGCCGGGTCCGTATCCAGGTACGCCGCCAGCTCGGCCGCCGCGCCCGCCAGCTCGCGGCGGAAGCTCTGGTCGCGCGCCAGCTCGTCCAGGCGAGCCTGATCGGTGCTCCGCAGCAGGCGGACCGGATTGTGGTTGGTGGCCTCCCAGCGGGCCGGGTCGAGACGACGGAACAGCTCGGCCGTCTGATGGTCCCAGGTCCAGCGGAGGTTGTAGGCGAGGTCGACGAGCCCGTTGAGCGCCGGCGGGATGGTCGGGACGACGGTGAAGACGCGAGAAGGACGAATCATGGTGACGGCAACGTGCGTGCCTGCCACTCCTTCCATGCCACGGTCGGCCTTCTGGCCGAAGTCGGCTCGAAGTATACGGGGCGACCGTACCTGGAGCCTACGTCTGGTATACTTGGAGTCGGCATCGCAACCCATCGTCGGCGCGGCCCGTGAGCCGCGCCTTTCTTGTGCCCCGAGGATCATGCTCACCGAGACCACCACGCGCACCGATCTCCGTAACATCGCGATCATCGCCCACGTCGATCACGGCAAGACGACGCTGGTCGACGCGATGCTCAAGCAGAGCAACATCTTCCGCGCGAACCAGGCGGTCGGCGAGCTGATCCTCGATTCCAACGCCCTGGAGCGCGAGAAGGGGATCACGATCCTCGCCAAGAACACGGCGGTGACCTTCCGCGGCGTGACGATCAACATCATCGACACGCCCGGGCACGCCGACTTCTCCGGCGAGGTCGAGCGGGTCCTCAACATGGCCGACGGCTGCCTGCTGCTCGTCGACGCCGTCGACGGCCCGATGCCGCAGACGCGGTTCGTGCTGCGCAAGGCCCTCGAACTGGGCCTGCGCCCGCTCGTCGTCATCAACAAGATCGACCGCCCGAACGCCCGGCCGGACGTCGTCCTCGGCATGGTCCAGGACCTGTTCCTCGAGCTGGCCACCCACGAGGACCAGCTCGAGTTCGAGGTGGTCTACACCAACGCCCGCGAGGGGCACGCCGGCACCTCCCCGACGAACCTGACGCCGTCGCTGGCGCCGCTGTTCGAGGCGATTTTGACCCACATCCCGGCCCCGATGGCCGACCTGGATGGGGGCTTCCAGATGCTCGTCACGGCGATCAGCTACGACGACTACCGCGGTCGGACCGGCATCGGGCGGGTGGCGCGCGGCGTCTACCGGGCCGGCGAGCCGCTCGTCTGCATCGGCCCGGAGGGGGCCGCCCAGCCGCAGCGCGGCAGCCAGGTGTACCGCTTCGAGGGGCTCTCGCGGGTGCCGGTCGAGGTCGCGCGGGCCGGGGACATCGTGGCGATCACCGGCCTAGAGGGCGTCCAGATCGGCGACACCGTCACCCCGGCGCACACCCCCGAGGCGCTGCCGCGGCTCGAAGTCGAGCAGCCGACCGTCCAGATGACGTTCGGCGTCAACACCTCGCCGTTCGCCGGCCGCGACGGCAAGTTCGTCACCAGCCGCCAGCTCCGCGCGCGGCTCTGGCGCGAGCTGGAGACGAACGTTGCCCTGCGCGTCGAGGAGACCGACAGCGCCGACGTCTTCCTGGTCAGCGGGCGGGGCGAGCTGCACCTGTCGATCCTGGTCGAGACGATGCGGCGCGAGGGCTACGAGTTCGAGGTCTCCCGCCCCCAGGCGATCACGAAGCTGGTGGACGGCAAGGTCCACGAGCCGATCGAGCAGCTCGTCATCGACACCGCCGAGGAGCACGTCGGAGCGCTCACCGAGCAGCTCGCCGCCCGCCTGGCCCAGATGACGAACCTCGAGAACGACGGCAAGGGCCGGGTCCGGCTCGAGTACAGCATCCCGACCCGCGGGTTGATCGGCTTCCGTAACGCCTTCCTGACGCTGACGCGCGGCGAGGGCCAGATGTCGAGCGTGCTGCTCGGCTTCGAGCCGTGGCGCGGCCAGGTTCAGGCGACGCGGAACGGCTCGCTGATCGCCTCCGAAGGGGGCGCGGCGGTCAGCTACGGGTTGGCGAACGCGCAGGGCCGCGGGACGACCTTCATCGACCCGGGGACCGAGGTCTACGAGGGGATGGTGGTCGGGCTGCACATCCGCGAGGAGGACCTGGCGGTCAACGTCTGCAAGGAGAAGCAAAAGACCAACATCCGCTCCTCGACGGCCGACATCGCGGTTCGCCTGACGCCGCCGCTGAAGTTCAGCCTCGAGGAGGCGCTCGACTTCCTGGCGGCCGACGAGCTGCTGGAGGTGACCCCGAAGGCGTACCGCCTGCGGAAGCGCCGGCTGACCGCCGAGGAGCGCTCGAAGCAGCGCAAGCGCGAAAAGGGGCTGTAGGGCGCGCCGGCCGATCGCGCCGATACAGTATCGGCGAGGTTGCCGACATCGGTCAAACCTGACCTTGAGTGACGCGCAGATGCCTATTACCTTACGCCCCGATGGCGACTGGCGCGAGTTTGACCTGGCGTCCGGCGAGCGGGCCGCCTACGAGATCGTCCGCACCCTCTACTCGGGCCAGACACAGTACCAGCACGTCGAGATCGCCGAGACGCGGCCGTACGGGCTCGCGCTCTTCCTCGACGGCCTGCCTCAGTCGGCCGTTGCCGACGAGTTCGTCTACCATGAGGCGCTCGTCCACCCCGCCCTGCTGGCCCACCCCGAGCCGAGGCGCGTGATGATCGCCGGCGGCGGCGAGGGGGCGACGCTGCGCGAGGTGCTGCGCCATCCGAGCGTCGAGCGGGCGACGATGGTCGACATCGACGGCGAGCTGCTCGACCTCGTTCGGCAGTACCTGGCGCCGATACACCAGGGCGCGCTCGACGACCCGCGTGCCGACGTGGTCGTCGGCGACGCGCTCGCCCACCTCCGCGAGCACGAGGATCGCTACGACGCGATCGTGATCGACCTGACCGACCCCGACGAGAGCGGCCCGATCGCCGAACTGTACACTGAGGACTTCTACCGCCTGGCGGCTTCCCGCCTGAACGACGGGGGCGTCCTGGTCACCCAGGCGTACAGCTTCGCCCTGAACAACCTCGGCTGGTACACCCGCATTGCCCGGACGCTCGCCGGCGTCTTCCCGCTCGTCCGGCCGTACCGGGCCGAGGTGCCGTTCTTCAAGGACTCCTGGGGGCTCTGCACCGCCTCGTTCGTCCGCGACCCGGCCGCCCTGCCCGATCTCGCGATCGACCGACTGCTCGAGCAACGCGGCCTGTCCGACCTGCGGTATTACGACGGCACCACCCACACCTCGATGTTCGCCCTGCCCAGGTACGCCCGCGCGGCGCTCCGCAGGTAGCCCGTCCACGCCGAGGTCTCCACGTCCGGAGAGGGGGTTCCGGGCGGTCGAGCGCAGTTCCATCCACGGGTGCCCTGGTCGCGCTATCCTGTAGGTGTACAGATCACGGGCATGACCCGATGGACACGAGACTGAGACTCATGCGATATCGGGTCGAGCCGATGCGCGTCGAGCATATCCCCGTCGTTCACCAGATCGAGAAGCGGTGCTTCACGCAGCCGTGGCCCCAGAATGCCTACCGCCGCGAGATCCAGGGCAACCGCATGGCCCACTATTTCGTGGTGCGCCGCCTCGACAGTGCTGAGCCGGAGCCGGTCGAAGTGGCCGTGGCCGTGCCGGCGGACGGCGGCCTGCTCGGCAAGCTGTCGCGACTGTTCCGGGGCTCGGACGAGCCGGCCACCAGCCCGGCGGTGCCGGACGCCGAGCTGAAGAGCATCGTCGGCTACGCCGGGCTCTGGCTCATGACCGACGAGGCGCACATCACGACGATCGCCGTCGATCCGAACTATCAGGGCCACGGCATCGGCGAGCTGCTGCTGCTCGGTTTGATCGACCGCGCCCAGCAGATCGGCGCGCGCTGGCTGACGCTCGAAGTCCGCGTCAGCAACAAGGTGGCCCAGCGCCTGTACGAGAAGTACACCTTCAAGGAGATGGGCATCCGCCGCCGCTACTACAGCGACAACAACGAGGATGCCCTCGTCATGTGGACCGATCCCATCGAGTCCGCGAGCTTCCAGGCGGCCGTGCGGCGGAACCGCGAAGCGCTCGGCCGGAAGCTGGGCCAGCACGATTAGACATGGGCAAATGACGGGAGTGAGGACGTAGTGAGCGACGCGCATGAGTGACACGATCGTCTTGATAGACGGGCACGCACTCGTCTTCCGCGCCTTCCACGCGGTCCCGCAGCTCACCAGCCCCAAGGGCGAGCTGGTCAACGCCGTGTTCGGCTTCACGTCAATGCTGTTCAAGGCGTGGCGCGAGCTGAAGCCGCGCTACGTGGTGGCGACCTTCGACACCTCCTCGCAGACGTTCCGCCGCGCCCAGTTCGAGGCGTACAAGGCGACGCGCGGGGCGCCGCCGGATGGGCTCGGCCCGCAGTTCGCCCACGTCTACCACTTGCTCGACTGCATGAACATCCCGGTCTTCAAGCTCGAGGGGTACGAGGCCGACGACCTGCTCGGGGCGCTCTCGCTCCAGGCCGAGGTCAGGGGCCTCGACGTCGTCATCCTGACCGGCGACATGGACGCGCTCCAGCTCGTGAGCCCGCACACCAGCGTGCTCACGTCGCGGCGCGGCTTCTCGGACACGGTCCTCTACGACGTCGCGGCGGTCCGCGAGCGGTATGGGTTCGAGCCGGCCCAGATACCGGATTTCAAGGCCCTCCGCGGCGACACGTCCGACAACATCCCCGGCGTCCCGGGCATCGGCGACAAGACGGCCGCGAAACTCGTCGCGACGTACGGCAGCGTCGAGAACCTCTACGAGCACCTCGGCGACCTGCCCACGAAGCAGCGTGCCCTGCTCGAGCCGCTCCGCGATCAGGTGATGATGGCCAAGGACCTGGCGACGATCGTCCGCGACCTGCCGGTCAGCCTCGACCTGGAGGCGGCCGAGCTGAAGCAGTTCGAGCGCCAGCGCGTCGTCGGCCTGTTCCACGACCTCGGCTTCCGGCGCCTGCTCGACGAGATCGAGCGCTCGATGGGCGGTGCCCGCCCCGACGCGCCGAGCGGGCAGATCGGGCTGTTCGGCGCCGACGGCGAGGCCTCCACCGTTGGATCGTCCGATGGGCAGGCCGAGACGTTGACGGCGGACGGGCGGATCATTCGCGACCTCGACGCGCTCGACGCGGCCGTCGCCCGCCTGCGCGAGGCGGGGGCGTTCGCGGTCAACGTCCAGACGACCGGCACGGCCCCGATGCGCGCCGATCTGGTCGGCGTCGGGCTGGCGGCCGGCCCGACCGAGGGGTGGTACGTGCCGGTCGGTCACGTGGCGCCGGAGGGCGAGCCGGTGCCGGAGCAGCTCGATTGGGACGCCGTCCGCGAGCGGCTCGGCCCGGTCCTCGAGGACGCCAATGTCAAGAAGTGGGCGCACAACGCCAAGTTCGTCGAGATCGTCCTCGCACGGCACGGCGTCGAGCTGGCCGGCCTCGACTTCGACTCGATGATCGCGGCGTACTTGCTGGAGAGCAACCAGCGCGCGCTCGCCCTGCGCGACGTCGCCTGGTCGAAGCTCCAGATAGAGCTGCCGGCCGCCAGCACGCTGCTTGGCTCGGGCCGCTCGGCGACGACGATGGACCGCCTGCCGATCGAGACGGTCGGCGACTACGCCGCCAACGAGGGCGCCGCCGTCTGCCGCCTGGTGCCGATGCTCGGCGCGGAGCTCCAGATGGTCGGCCTGGAGGGGCTGTTCCGCGAGATCGAGCTGCCTCTCGTCCCGGTCCTGGCCCAGATGGAGCGGAACGGCATCGCGATCAACGTGCCGTACCTCCACGAGATGAGCCGCGAGCTGGGCGACCGGCTCAAGGACATCGAGGCCGACATCTACCGCAACGTCGGCCACGAGTTCTCGATCGGCTCGCCGCAGCAGCTCGGCAAGGTCCTGTTCGACGAGCTGAAGCTGCCCCGCGCCAAGCGCACCCGGACGGGCCAGGCCTCGACCGGCGCCGAGGTGCTCGAAGAGCTGCGCGGCGTCCACCCGGTCGTCGAGCTGGTGCTGGAGCATCGCCAGCTCCAGAAGCTGAAGTCGACCTACATCGACGCCCTGCCGCTGCTCGTGAATCCCCAGACCGGACGGGTCCACGGGTCGTTCAACCAGACCGTCGCCTCGACCGGGCGGCTCTCGAGCACCGACCCGAACCTCCAGAACATCCCCATCCGCAGCGACGTCGGCAAGCGGGTGCGGCGGGCGTTCGTGACCGGCGCGTCGGACACCTGTCTGCTGAGCGCCGACTACAGCCAGATCGAGCTACGCATCCTGGCCCACGTCACCCGCGACCCGACCCTGGTGGAGGCGTTCGCCCAGGATCGCGACATCCACGCCACCACCGCCGCCGAGGTGATGAGCGTCCCGATGGACCAGGTGACGGCGGATCAGCGCCGGTTGGCCAAGGTGGTCAACTTCGGGGTGCTCTACGGGATGAGCGAGTTCGGGCTCTCCCAGCAGAGCGGCCTGCCCCAGGAGCAGGCCGGCGCGTTCATCCGCCGCTACTTCGACCGCTTCGGCACGGTCAAGGCGTACCAGGACGGCCTCCTGCGCGAGGCCGAGCGGAACGGCTACGTGACGACGCTGCTCGGGCGCCGCCGCTACATCCCCGAGCTGTCGAACAAGATCTACGCCGTCCGCGCCGCCGGGCAGCGCCAGGCGATCAACCACCCGATCCAGGGCACGGCCAGCGACATCGTCAAGACCGCCATGATCCGCGTCCAGCAGCTCATCGACGAGCGCGGGCTGAAGACGCTGATGGTGCTCCAGGTCCACGACGAGCTGCTGTTCGAGGCGCCGCGCGACGAGCTGCGCGCCTTCGCCGCCGAGCTGAAGGCGATCATGGAGGGCGCGACCGAGCTGTCCGTGCC
>JALYGH010000633.1 GCA_030777205.1 Chloroflexota bacterium | reverse complement strand
CTCGGATGTCCGGTCCATACCCCTGCCCCTCGTCACGTCACCATGCCGTCGGCCATCGACGACCCTGGGCATTCGCGGCACTCGACGGTCGCCCGCTGGCGAGCGGCGGCCACGAGCCGAAAGTCCCGCCGACCGGTGTGCGCCGAATCGCCCGTGTCGTACCGCCGCGAGCTCCCCGAACGCCCGGACTCGGCCGTGCTCCTGCGCGCCGTCGCCAGGATTGCGCTCAGAGTAGGCGACCCACCACCCATTGTCAAGCAGTTCGCCGGAGCCTCGAAGGTCCCTGAGGAACGTGCCCGTACCGGCCGGGATAGCCCGATGAGGTGAGGGGCCGACGATGGCGAGGATGAGACCGATGACCTTGCCGCCACGGCTCGCGGCGATCCGGTGGTAGCCGGCCCGCGGTTTCCCAGACACCGATGGGCCGGCGCTTCCGGCCGAGCAGGAGGCCTGGTCGGCGTCAGGCAAGCAGTGGCTTCAATGCCCTCCCCGGCGTCGCACCGGTGTGCCCGCCGTCGCCCAGGACGAGCTGGCCGCTCACCAGGACGTGCGAGACGCCCGTCGCCGTCGTGAGCGGCGCCTCGTACGTGCTGCGGTCGGCGATCGTCCGCTCGTCCCAGACGGCCAGGTCGGCAATCATGCCGGCCCGCACGAGCCCGCGGTCCTGGAGGCCGAGCCGCGAGGCCGGGGCCGACGTCATCTTGCGGACCGCCTCCGGTAGCTCCATCACCTTCCGCTCGCGCACGAACTCGCCGAGCACTCGGGCGAAGGATCCGTACGTGCGGGGGTGGCGCCGCGAGCCGATGCAGAGGCCGTCGCTGCCGTGGGTCTCCAGCGGCGACGCCAGCATCGGGCCGAGCGATTCCTCGGACGACGTCGCCTGGCTGACGTAGGAGACGCCGAGCCCGGTCTCGATCAGCAGGTCGCAGACGTACTGCGCGGGCCGCTTGCCGGCCTCGTTCGCCGCCTCGGCGACCGACCAGCCCTCGAAGTGCCGGCTCTTGTCGCTGTTGATGCTCGCCATCCGGACCTCGGCCCAGTCGGGGTGGGCGGCGTCCATCTCGCGGTAGATCCGGTCCCGCCGGCTCGGGTCACTCAGGTGCTCGAGGAGCGCCGCCGGCCCGCCGACGTGGGTCCACTCCGGCACCAGCCGGTGCAGGAGCGAGCTGCCGCGCGTGTAGGGATAGTTGTCGAAGGTGACGTCGACGCCCTCGGCCCGCGCCCGCTCGAGCTGCCCGAGGACCTGCTCGGGGGTGGCCGCCTTGCCGAAGCGGTCGCCGCGCAGGTGGGAGATCTGGAGTCGGACGCCCGAGCGGCGCGCGATCTCGATCGCCTCGGCGACCGGGTCGAAGATCCCGTCGCCGAGGCTGTAGCGGACGTGGGTGACGTAGATGCCGCCGCGCCGGGCGACGACCTCGCAGAGGGCGACCAGCTCGTCGGTGTCCGACCAGAAGTTGGGTGTGTAGTCCAGCCCGGTCGCGAACCCGACCGCGCCGTCGGCCATCCCTTCGTCGACGAGCGCCCGCATCCGCTCCAGCTCGGCCGGCGTAGCCAGGCGGTCCTCCATCCCGATCACCTCGGCCCGCACGGCGCAGTGGGGGACGAGGAAGGCGACGTTGACCGCGACCTTGCGGTCGAACTTGTCGAGGAACGACGCGACCGACGTCCAGTCCCAGCCGACGTCCGGGTCGCCGTTCAGCGCGGCGATGTGCCGGCGCAGCATCTGGAGCGTCGGCGGCGAGACCGGCGCGTAGGAGAGGCCGTCCTGGCCGAGCACGTCGGTCGTGCAGCCCTGGAAGATCTTGGCCTCGTGGCCCGGCTCGGCCAGGAGCATCACGTCGGCGTGCGAGTGCATGTCGATGAAGCCGGGGCTCAGGATCCGGTCCCTGCAGTCGATCGTGCGCCCGGCCTCGACATCGCCGATCGCGCCGACCCGCGCGATTCGATCGCCCTGGACGCCGACATCGGCGCGGAACCAGGGATTGCCACTTCCGTCGAATACCCGCGCGTTGCGCAGCAGCACTTCCAGCACGGCCGGTCCTCCGCTCGGTGGTGGGCCGCGCCGAGGCGTGTCGCCGTCATGACTGGCTCACGGCTGTGCCGCCGCGGACCAGCGCGAAAGGGCGCGGCCACGGGCGACGGTAGCACGACGGTCGTGCTCCCGTCGACGTCGTTCCAGACCGGAACCTGGTGGCGAATCCCGACCGCCGAACTGGTCCCGGCATGGTCGCCGGCAATGCTCGCACCAGGCTCTCCAGCCGCCAGACGCAGACGCCGATGGCGACCACGTGGGTCATCGCGAGGATGCCGCGGTTGGTCCGCTGAGTTCCCCGACCGTTCGGTCCTGACGTCGGACGTTTCGCGGGGATGGATTATCCCGACCCGGGTCGTAGTCAATGGGGCTGACCACCGGAGCAGACTGCAACCTTTCGGGCTCCGGCGGCGTCCAATCGGCAGCAGGAGGGCTTGCCCGATGACGATCCCCATCTCCGGGACGGATCCGGCCGGCGACGAGCTGGTCCTCGAACCGTCCGCCCCAGTCAAGCCAGTCACCCAGGAGCAGGCAGCCGGCACCGTGCGCGTCGACGAGGCCACCGCCGGCCGCATCGCCGCCGCGGTCGATGCTTACGTCGACTCGCTCACCGCGCTCGAGGCGCAGTCCCCCGAGTTCGAGCAGAAGGTGGCCTCGATCGGCCGCATGGGCAACGAGGAGATCCGCCGCTCGGCCGAGGCGTCCAGCCGCTTCCTCGACCGCCCCACCGCCGCCCTCAAGCAAGGGCCGCTGGCCCAGGGCTCGCAAGTGTCCGGCGCGCTGCTCGCCCTGCGCCAGCGGATTGAGGAGCTCGACCCGTCGCGCCACCTCGGCCGGCGGCGCGGCCTCTTTCGGCGGGCGCCCCTCGGCAACCAGGTCGGCGACTACTTCCGCAAGTACCAGTCCGCCCAGTCGCAGATCGAGGCGATCATCACCGGCCTCTACCGTGGCCAGGACGAGCTGCTGCGGGACAACGCCGCGCTCGAACAGGAGAAGGCCCACCTCTGGGAGATGAAGGGCCGCCTGGAGCAGTACACCTACATGGCCGCCCGGCTCGACGAGGCGTTGACTAGGAAGATCGCCGAGCTGGAGGCGCGCGACTCGGAGAAGGCGCGGGCGCTCAAGGAGGACGCGCTCTTCTACGTGCGCCAGAAGCGCCAGGACCTGCTGACCCAGCTCTCGGTGACCGTCCAGGGCTACCTGGCGCTCGACCTGATCCGCAAGAACAACCAGGAGCTGGTCAAGGGCGTCGAGCGCGCGACGACTACCACCGTCTCGGCATTGCGCACCGCCGTCATCGCGGCGCTCGCGCTCGGCAACCAGCGGCTGGTGCTGGACCAGATCAGCGCCCTCAACACGACCACCGGCAACATCATCGAATCGACCTCGCAGATGCTCCGCCAGCAGACCGCCGAGATCCAGAACCAGGCGGCGAGCGCCACCGTCGACGTCGAGAAGCTGCAGGCCGCCTTCAACAACATCTACGCGACCATCGACGCGATCGACACGTTCAAGCTGGCCGCCCTCGACAGCATGAAGACGACGATCGACAATCTGTCGAAGGAAGTCACGCGGGCCCAGGTCCACGTGGAGCGCGCGCGGTCGGCGGAGCTGGCCCAGGCGCGGGCGAACCGGCTGGTGAACGAACAGTCGCTGCCGGTGGGCCAGGGAGGGGCGTAGGG
>JALYGH010000632.1 GCA_030777205.1 Chloroflexota bacterium | reverse complement strand
CCGAAGATGACGTTCAGGTCCTTGTCGAAGACCGTCTCGCCGGTCTGCCAGAGGAAGCGCATGTAGTTGCTCAGCGTCCACCCGCTCTTCGCACCCGGCAGGGCCACGCCGTAGAGGTCCGGAGTGCGGTCGCCGTTGGTGTCCTTGGTGAGCGTCTGGGCCGCGGCCTTCCACTCGTCCCACGTGGTCGGTGGCTTCAGTCCGTTCTGCTCGAACAGGTCGGTGCGGTACCAGAGGGTGCGGTAGCCATCGCCGCCGTACGGCACCGCGTGGACCTTGCCGTCGATGATCGTCCCGTCCAAAGAGTTCGGCTGCCATCGTTCCCGGCCGCCGGTCTCCTGGATCAGGTCATCGACCGGGGACAAGTAGCCGAGATTGCCGTATTCGAGCACCTCATGGGGGACCAACTGGGCCACATGGGGCGCTCGCTTGGCGCCGATGCCGGTCACGATCTTCTCGGTCCGGCCGTCGAAGCCCACGTACTCCACCTCGATCTTGACGTTCGCGTTCTTGGCCGTGTAGTCGGCGACGGCCGCGTTGTAGACCCGCTGCGAGTCCGGGTCGCTCTCGGTGGTCAGGAAGCGCAGCGTGACCTGCTGCGCCTTGCTAGCGCTGGCCGGACCGGCGCCCGTGCTCCCCGACGCGGCCGGCTGGCTCGGGCGGCTGCACGCGGTCAGCATCGCCATGCCGGCCACGGCGCCCAGCCCACCGGTCAGGAAGCGCCTTCGCGAAACGTACGCCATCGTTGCCATCCTCCTCCTGCGTCTTCGCAGTCATACGCCCGGAGCGTCGCGCCTCCAGGCGCCCCTGTGGCTCCACGTCCGCTCCGGGCAGGGGTATCGAGTTCAACTCGGGCTGACGCGATCGGCGAGGGCGCCGCCGTCGCGTCTGGGATCGCCTACGCCTTCACGCCGCCTTCGGTCAACCCGACCACCAGGTTGCGCTGGACGATCAGGTAGAAGATCAAGACCGGGACGGTGATGAGGACGCTGCCGGCCATCAGCACGCCCCACTGGTAGATGCTGTCCATCTTGATGAACGTCCCCATCCCCGGCGGCAGCGTCCGCAGCGAGTCAGAGTGGATGAACACCAGCGCGTACAGGAACTCGTTCCAGGCGTTGGTGAACGCGAAGATCGATGTGGCGACGATGCCCGGGATCGCCAGCGGCACGATCACCTTGACCAGCGCCCCGAAGCGGGTCGCGCCGTCGATCATCGCCGCCTCCTCGAGCTCGACCGGGATCGTCGAGAAGTACGACCGTAGCAGCCAGAGCGCGAACGGCAGCGTGAACGTCGTGTTCGTGATGATCAGGCTCTCGAGCGTGTCGACGAGGCCCAGCTCGCCGATGACCACGTAGAGCGGGATCACCAGCATGATCGACGGCAGCATGTACGCCACCAGGGTCAGCCGGGCGAAGGCGCGGAAGCCCGGGTAGCGAAATCGGCTGAGGGCGTAGCCGCCGAACGAGCCGACGATCATCGACAGCAGTGTCGAGCCGACGGCGACGATCATGCTGTTCTTGAAGTAGTTCAGGAAGCTCGTCTTGGTCAGCAGCTCGACGTAGTTGTCGAGGGTGAACACCGTCGGAAAGAACGTCGGCGGGAACGCGTACAGCTCGGTCCGCGGCTTGAAGGACGAGGCGATCATCCAGAACAGCGGGAATGCCACCAGCCCAACGATCACCACGACCGAGACGTACAGGTAGATCCGGCCGAGCACGCGGAAAATCCGTGCCTGCGTGTTCGCGTCCAGCAGGGTCATCGGACGGCCGACCGGACGGGCGGCGTCGGCCTGGGTCAGCAGCTTGCTCATCGGGTCGCCCCTTCCGCCTTCTCGTAGAACCGCAGGTACACCAGGGTGCACAGCAGCAGCACCATGAACGTGACCATCGCCACGGCCGACGCGCGGCCCATCCGCCAACTGTCGAACGCCTCGCGGTAGACGAAGATCGGCAGCGTCGTCGTGGCGTTCACCGGGCCGCCGCCGGTGAGCAGGTAGATGATGTCGAACTTGTCCCAGGTCCAGATCGTCCGCAAGAGCGCCGTCAGCAGGAAGACCGGCAGGATGGCGGGCAGGGTGATGTAGCGGAATTCCTGGAAGACGTTGGCGCCATCCATCTTGGCCGCCTCGAACGTCTCACTCGGGATGCTCTGGAGGATTCCGAGCAACGCGATGACGACGAACGGGAAGAACTTCCAGACGCCGACGATGATGACGCCCATCATCGCGGTGTCGGTGTTGCTGAACCAGAGGATTGGCTGCTGGATTACTCCGGCGGCGATCAGGCCGTAGTTCACGACGCCGAGCAGGTCGTGCATCATGAACCGCCAGACGAGCACGGCGACGATCGTCGGGATCAAGTAGGGGAACAGGACGATCGCCCGCGCCAGGCCGCGCAGCTTGAAGCTCCGCTGGAGCACCAGCGAGATGTACAGCCCGAGCACCAGCTCGATGGCGACGCTGCCGACCGTCCAGACGACGCTGTTCTTGAACGCCTCGGGGAAGTCCGGCTGACGGAAGAACGAGAGGTAGTTGTCGAGCCCGATGAACTCCCAGTCCGGCGAGACCGTGTGCTTGTCGGTGAAGCTGTAGAAGAAGGCCTGGACGAAGGGCAGCACGACCAGGGTCAGGATCAGCAGCACCGACGGCAGCAGGAGCAAGTACGCGAGCGTGCGGTCGCTCAGGGTCGGCAGTCGGAGATCGGCGAGACTGGACCAGCCGGCCGGACGGGAGCCGGGCTCGACAGCCCCGGTCGGGGAGCGCGTCGCGCTGCGCTGCATACACACCCTCCTGGTTGCACTCGGACGGGCCAGGAGAAGACCGTCCGGCTCTGCGTCGTCGACAGAGTGGGGCGAGGCGATGTGGCAGTCGCACCCACCGGGCCGGGCACAGTTCGTCGCCGATATCGTGTCGGCTGCCGACATTGCCTAGAGTGTAGCGAAGCCACGCCCTTAGCGCTAGGGTGGCTTGCCGCCCGAACATCGTAGTGAGCAGAGCGTTGGGGCAGGGGCCGCCGGGGAGTCGACCACCGGCATGGGGAACGGCGGGTCAGCAGCGGAGAGGCTCCAGGACTCCTGACGGACGGTGGGGATCCGCCTTTACTGCAGCAGCCCGAGCCAGCGCCAGTACGGCACGCTCGCCAGCAGCGCCACCAGCACGAACAGCGGGTAGGCCAGCGCCAGTGGCCGCGCCTGCTCGTGCGAGAACGCCCGCTCCCCGGTCGCGTAGAACGCCGTCAGGTACAGCAAGTTTTGCTGCGGGTACACCCAGATGTTCGTCGCCAGCGACACCGCCAGCACCACCACCCAGGCGTCCACCCCGACCGATTGGGCCGGTCCGAACAACGCCAGCGCCAGCAGGATCGCGATCGGCCCTGGCCGCAGCGCCAGCGCCAGCGCGATCGACACCAGCCCCACCCCCCCGATGAACAGGAGCTGGCTGCCGCCCGTCAGGCCGGTCAGGCTCCCCAGCATCCCGCCGAGCCATGCATCCAGCTCGACGTGCGCCAGGATGACGCCGAATCCGATGATCACCCCAACGTACACCAGGAAGCTGACGTTCACGCCCTCCCGGAACGTCCCGTCGTCCAGCGCGCCCGTGACGAACAGCGCCACCACCGCCGCCACCGCGATCCAGGCCGGGTCGACGCCGTGGAGGGCCTGGGTCGACAGCCCGAGCACGAGCAGCGCCAGGCACCCGAGCACGCTCCACTCCGGGCGCCGCAGCCCCCCCAGCACCCGGCGCTGGAGGGCGATCGTCTCCTCCGGCGGCGAGTCCTCGCGCTCCGGTCGGTACCGGAACAGGATGAACGCCAGCGTCATCCCGAGCAGGATCGCGTGCGTCGGCAGCGCCGCCACGAACCACATCCCCCAGTTCATCCGCGCCTGCGACTCCGGCGGCAGGAGCCCCCAGAGGATCAGCGCGTTCGGCGTGCCGGTCAGGAACAGCGTCCCCAGCATCCCGAACCCGACGTACGCCGAGAGCGCCAGCCCGGCCGACCCGCCGCTGCGGTCCTTGTAGCGCAGCGCGTCGGAGATATCTTGGACCAGCGGCAGCGCCAGCATAATCCGCCCGGCGATGCTCGGGATCCCGAGCGAGAACAGCGCACCGAGCGTGCCGAGCGTCGCGCAGCGCACCGCGTGGCTCGGCGGCAGCCGCCGCACCAGTTCGATAGCACCGCGGTACAGCAGGCCGCTCCGCTCGACCGCCGCGCCGATCGCCATACTGGCCACCATCAGGAAGAACGTCGGGCTGGCGAAGCCGGCCGTCGCCACCGGCGCCGGGAGCGTGCCCGTCACCACCCAGGCCCCGATCAGCAACAGGCCGAGCAGGTACTCCGGCAGGACGTCCAGGAAGCTCAGGACCACTAGCGCCCCCATCGAGGCCAGCACCCGCGTCGCCTCCGGCGACAGGCCCGGCAGCGGCGGCAGGAACCAGGCGGCCCCGGTCAGGGCGATCACCACCAGCGTCGCGATCACCCGCCAGGAGATGCCGCGCTCCTCGCACCGCGTCACCAGCGCCCCGACGGCGCCGTGGCAGAGCCCGGCGAAGCGCACCACCCCGTCCGGCCAACGCCACTCCTCGGCCGCCTCGCGCGGCACCTCGTCCATCAGGAGCTGGGCCGTGCCGCGCTCGCGGCCGCCCCGCGCCGCGTCGTCGCCCGCGTCCATCAGGTGCTCCAGGCGCCGCTGTGCGGCCGTCCGCTCCTCCTCGCGACCGAGCCGCTCGTACAGGCCGACCAGCGCGGCGTGATACTCGCGGGCGACGTCGCCATTCCGAGCGGCCAGGCCGCGGCGCTCGGCCTCGCGATACGTGTCGACCGCCTGCTCCAGCTTGCCCTCGGCGACGCAGCAGTCCGCGAGCAGGCGCACCAGCCGTGGCCGCGACCAGAGCAGCTTCTCCGGCAAGGCCCGCAGGTGCCCCTCGATCCCGCCCGGGT
>JALYGH010000631.1 GCA_030777205.1 Chloroflexota bacterium | reverse complement strand
GCCCGGTGCAGGTCACCGCGCCGGGCTCGGCGGTCGGAGCGCGGCCACCCCATCGTCCGCTGCGAGCCAGCGAGCGCACCGTGACCACGAGGCGGGGGCAGCGGCCTACTCGTAGACGACGTGGCCGACGCGGTTCTTGTTCACCCAGTCCCAGTCGATCGTGACGCCGAGTCCGGGGCCCTGGGGCACCGGGACCTGGCCGTTCGCGTCAATGGCGTCCAGCTCGTCGGAGTAGCCGCACGCGTAGATCGGCGGCTTGGTCGTCTTGACCCTCGGGTGGACCAGCCCCAGCTCGTAATAATTCGTGTTGCGGATCGCCGCCATGCAGTGGCGGTGCTCGGGACCGGGCGCGTGGATCTCGACGTCCAGCCCGAACCCTTCGGCCGAGTGGGCGATCTTCATCAAGCCGGTGATCCCGCCGTCGTAGTCGGCATCGGCGCGCACGTAGTCGGTGCCGTCCGCGACGATGTTATCGACGTGCAGCTCGTGGCCGCGGATGTGCTCGCCGATCAGGATCGGCGTCTTGATGATCTGGCGCAGCTTGCGATGCCCGAAGGCCGAGATTCCGCCGTCCTTGTACGGATCCTCGAGCCAGAAGTAGCGGGCCTCATCGCAGGCGTGACCAACCTTCAGCGTGTCCGCCCAGGTGTTGTACTCGCAGGCCGGGTCGAGCATCAGGTCCATGTCCGGCACGGCCTTGCGCGTCGCGAGCACGGTGTCGACCTCGCGCCGGATCGGCCCGGTGCCCCAGCCGTGGATCTTGAAGGCGCGATACCCCATCTCGCGGCACTGGACGGCGAATTCGGCGAACTGCTCCGGCGTGGACAGGCCGCCGTTTTCGTCGCCGTGGTAGGTGCTGGCGTAGGCCGGCAGCGTCGTCCGATAGCCGCCGAGCAGCTCGTAGACAGGCGCGTCATACAGCTTGCCGGCGAGGTCCCAGAGCGCCGTGTCGATCGGCCCAATCCCGAGCCGGTCCTCCTTGCGGAGCGCCCGCTTCAGGTCGTTGTAGATCAGCTCGCGCCGGAGCGGGTTCTTCCCGAGCAGGTATGCCGCCGCCTTCGGCACCTGCGCGTAGCCAGTCGCCATGCCGCCGGCGTACTCGCCAGTCACGCCAACATCGGTGGCGATGGTGATGACGTGGCCGGTGAGCCGGGCGCGCGCGCCCGGCTGGTACACGCTGTTGAAGCCGTTGTAGTCCACGCCGAGCTCGCGCACCTCATAAGCGTACTCGTGGATCTCGACGCGGGTGATCTGCGGACTGCGCGCCATTGCTGGCCTCCCCATGACGAATCGGTCTCACGCCGAGGGTACGCCTCGGCGCGGTCGGGCTTCAACGCCCACCCGGATCGGATCGCCTGTCCGGGTCGGTGCGCCGCTCATCTTCGTGAGGACCGGGGCGGTCCGTGCAAACCAGTGGGCTCGTCGACACTCGCCGCCGGCGCGGTTCCGGGCCCCATGCGGGCGGCTTCGGGCGACTCGGGCGAGCCACTCGGGCGTTCGAAAGCCGCCCGGCCCAGCCCGTCCGATGGGACCCACGGGGAGCGCGTCGTGTCCTCGCTCCGGTCGCCCGTGTAGGAGTCACCGAGTGAGCCGGGCCGGCCCCGGCTCGTGCGGGACGACGAGGCATCGGGCCCGACGTACTCGGCGAGCACCGCCTCAGTCGGACCGTCCCGCCGAACTCTCCCACCCTCTAACCAGATACAACGGTCACAGAACTTCAGCACCGATTCGGTGCTGTGCGAAACGAACAGCAGGGTGCGCCCCTCGGAAACGAGCCGCCGAACCCGCTCCAGGCACTTCTCCTGGAACTCGTGGTCACCGACCGTGAGCACCTCGTCGAGTAACAGGATGTCCGGGTCCAGGTGGGCGGCCACGGCGAACGCGAGCCGCATCTGCATGCCGCTCGAGTAGCGCTTGACGGGCGTGTCGAGGAAGGCGTGGACGCCGGCGAACTCCACGATCTGATCGAAGCGTTCGCTGATCTCCGCCCGGCTGAGTCCATGGATCGACGCGTTCAGGTAGACGTTCTCGCGGCCGGTGAGGTCACCGTTGAAGCCGGTCCCGACCTCGAGGAGCGAAATGAGCCGTCCGCGAATCCTGGCCTCACCGGCCGTCGGGTACACCACGCGGGAGAGGATCTTGAGCAGCGTCGACTTGCCGGCGCCATTGCGACCGATGATGCCGACCCGCTCACCGTACCGGATGTCGAAGGAAACGTTGTCGAGGGCCCAGAAGCTATCCCGCTTGGCGCGGGTCGGGTCGACCTTCTGGTTGCGCAACGCGCGCATGAGCGCCGCGAGGCCGCCGTGAAGGGAGCGGCCGTCTTCGGGGCCGCGGGTGTACTGCTTCGAGATGCCTCGGACGCGTACGACGACGGGACGCTCGAAGGTCGTCATAGGCGATCGACGAGCCGGATCTCGGTCCTGCGGAACGTCCAGATGCCGAGGGCAAGCACCACGAGGGAGCTCGCCAGCGCGTACGCCCACTCCGCGTACGGCACCGAGACCCCGTAGAACAAGCTGGCGCGGAAGCCAAGCAGGGGGCCGATCATGGGATTCAGGTGATACACCCAGCGAAGGTCCTCGGGGATCATGTCCGGCGCGTACACGACCGGCGAGAACCAGAGCGCGATGGTCAACACGAACGCGAGGACGCGCTCCCAGTCTCGGTTGGTGATCGACAGCGACGACACGACCATGCCAAGCCCGAGCGCGAGCATGAGGCTCGGCAGGAGGGCGAGTGGCAGGAGAATGATCGCAAACGTCGGGTAGACGCCATACCAGGCCATCATGACGACGAGCGGGAAGAGCCCGATGAAGAGCGACGTCAGTCCTGAGATCATCGGGACGCACGGCGTGATCAGGCGCGGGTAGTACACCTTGGTCAGCAGGCCCGAGTCGAGTCGAATGGCGAGGGCCGAATTCTGCGCGGCATCGGTGAAGTAGAACCACAACAGGAGCCCGCTGTACACGTACAGCAGGTAGGGCACCTCGTCGACCCGTGTGTCCGCGCCCGAAAAGTTGCGGAAGAGGCCAAACACCAGCCCGAGCAGCAGCGGCCGTGCGACAGCCCAGGCCGAGCCGAGACGGGTCGCAGCGAATTCGACCCGCACGTTGCGCCAGACAAGCGCCATGAACAGATGCCGGTACCGCCAGAATTCGCGGAGCTGGACGTCGAACGAGGCGGCAGATGGCCGGATGACGGTCTCGCCCCGGTAGACTCGGGCGGGCGGCGGCCGCAGCAGACTCGGCTCTCCGGTCTCGGAACGGGCCCCGAGCGCTGATTCCATGGCGGTCTGGGTCCCTTCCCGGCCGCGTCGAGCTCGGCCGGCATCTGTTTGTAGTGGACCGAGTTCTGCCCGGGACATCGACCTCTCTGGTCCCCCGTCGCTACCGGGCCGGTGCAAGCAGTCCGCGCCGATGCCGTGCCCGACGCATTGTCTCGCCGATTGGGCGGGGCGAGCGGCCCTCACCCGCAAGGCGGCCAAGCTGCTCCGACGCTGGCATATGTACCTGGTGTTATCCGGCCTATCCGGCGACGGCGGCCTCGCGTCGAGACCGCTCGTACCAGGCGATCGTCTCGCGCAGGCCGATGCGAAAGTCTGTCCGCGCGCGGAAGCCGACCTCGCGCCCGGCTCGCGAGACGTCCAGGCAGCGGCGCGGCTGACCGTTGGGCTTCGACGGATCGAACTCGATCCGCCCCTCGAAGCCGGTCAACTCGGCAATCAGCGTGACCAACTCTCGAATCGTGATCTCCTGGCCGGAGCCCAAATTGATCGGCTCCGGGCTGTCGTAGCGCTCGGCAATCAGCACCAGGCCCTCGGCGGCGTCGTCGACGTACAGGAACTCGCGACTGGCGCTGCCATCGCCCCAGACCTGGATGGCCGGCGCGCCACTGTCGCGGGCATCGACGCACTTCTTGATCAGGGCCGGGATGACGTGCGACGACCGCGGATCGAAGTTGTCGGCCGGTCCGTACAGGTTCACGGGCAGGGGATAGACGGCGTTGAAACCGTACTGCTGACGGTAGGACTGGGCCTGGACGAGCAGCATCTTCTTGGCCAGCCCGTAAGGCGCGTTCGTCTCCTCCGGGTAGCCGTTCCAGAGGTCGTCCTCCCGAAAGGGGATCGGGGTGAACTTCGGGTAGGCACAGATCGTTCCGACCGCGACGAGCTTCTCGACGCCCGCCAGGCGGGCCTCCTCCATGAGCTGGACGCCCATCATCAGATTGTCGAAGAAGAAGCTCCCCGGGTTCTTCATGTTGGCGCCGATCCCGCCCACGGCGGCCGCCAGGTGGAGAACGATGTCCGGTCTCCCGTCCCGCATTGCTCGGCGGCAGGCATCCCGCTCGACGAAGTCGTACTCGCTACGACGCGGGACGAAGATGTCTCGAACGCCGCGCTCGTGGAGCTTCGCCACGACGTGCGTGCCCAGGAAGCCCGAACCACCAGTCACCATGACACGTCGAGTCGAGAGGTCGAGGGGCATCAGCCAGATCCTTTCGGGAGGGCGCCAGACGGGAATGGATGGTTCAGTGCGCGGCCCGCTATTCTACAGGTGCCTCGCCAGCACCCGCTAGGCTGGCCGTTGCGTATGGGGCCAGCCGGCGTACGCGATTGACGAGGTCGATATCCTCACGTCACGTCCTCCATCGCGGTCGCGTACGAGTTCGCCCGTCATCCGGCCCTCGCTTGACGAAACGAACGTCCGGAGCGTGCCGTCGGTCTCACCCGCGGCGGGCCGGCGGTAGCCTGCGGCTCGCTGACCGCCTGGGAGCGGGAGCAGCGGGCACGTCTGGCGGTCGCCGACGAGGACGGCGAGCGTACCCGCATGCCAGCGGAGTCGCCGCGCTCCGGGAGGGCTGCGCAGACCCGCCAGGCGGGCCTGCTAGAGAGGCGGGGTTATCGGCGCATTCGGCGATTTGGCCGGTGGGAATTGGTCGAACGGGGCATGCAGCGAGTCCTGAAGCAGGACGCGCAGTCATAGCCCGGTCCGCGCGATGCCCTCGTCATTGTCAGGATAGGCGCTGGGCCGGTCGTCACCAGCCGCTCACGTGAGGTGACGGATGACCGAGACGACCTTGCCCTGGACCTGGAGATGGTCCGGATCGACGAAGATCGGCTCCATCGCGGCGTTCGCGGGCTGGAGCCGCACGCGGCCCCGATCTCGATACAGGCGCTTCAGCGTCGCGACGCCCTCGGACGCCGCGCCCTGGTTCATAAGCAAGGCCACGACGATGTCGCCGTTGTTGGCCGTCGCCTGCGGTCGGACGACCACCAGATCGCCATCGTCGATCAAGTCCTCGATCATCGACTTTCCCTTGACCTGGAGGGCGTAGCAGCCATCGGGGACGGAGCCGGTGGCGAACTCTAGGTAGTCCTCGTGACCCTCGAGTGCCTCGATCGGCTCACCGGCGGCGATGCGCCCCTTGATCGGGATCCGAACGACCTTCGAACGGCTCGCCGGTGCCTTCGTCACCAGCCCAAGCCCGCGCGACACCTCGCGGTCTCGCCGGATCAGCCCTTCGCGCTCCAGGGCGCGCAAGTTGTAATCCACCACTGACGTCGATGAGATGCCGACGGCCTGGCCAATTTCGCGGATGCTGGGCGGGTAGCTGTGCTCCGCCGTGTATCGCTCCAAGAACGTCAGGATTCGCCGCTGCCGCTCCGATAGCTTCGCCATGCCGTCGCTCCCCGTCTCACGGTCAGTTCGAGTCGTTCGAACACCCGTTCCGATCTAATGTACCAGCCCATCCGGGCCGTGTCAACTGCCGCGCCTGACTGGGTGTGGCCTACTTCTGTACCTGAGGGATCAGGCGGCGGGAGCGACGGGGCTGATGGGGCGATCGGAGCGGAGGCGGGCGCGCAAGGTGAGCATGGCGCGGGCGCCGGCGTCGGACCAGCGCATGCCGGCGCGCTTCATGCGGCGCTGG
>JALYGH010000630.1 GCA_030777205.1 Chloroflexota bacterium | reverse complement strand
GCTCGTGCGGGCGGCCGTCGCGGACCCGACGGTACCGACCGCCGCCGGCGCCGCGGACGCCGCCCCGCGGCGACCGTGGAAGCCGTCCGACTCGATCGAGATGCGCCCCTTGGCCGCCAGCAGCTTCGCCGCGGCCGGCGCCGTCGCCTGGCGCGCCCGCCCGAGCCAGTGATCGAGCAGGTAGCCCCAGGCGTACTGGGCGTCCATCCAGCCAAGCCGCAGCCGCCGCGCCGCCACGTCGAAGACGAAGAGCAGCGCCGCCAGCGCCAGTAGCCATGGCCACAGCTCGCGGGGCTGCCCGAGAACCCGCTGATCGAGCGCGAACACCGTCGTCGGGTCGCCGAGCACGCGGCCGCCCGTCTCCCCGGCGAGCTGGCCGAGCAGCTCCGGGTTCGAGCGAAGGTCGCGGTACTCCGGCGAGTACGGAATCACGAAGCCGGCCGGTCGCGCACCGAGGACCACGCCGCCCGCGTCGGTCTGGGTGATGTTCAGGAAGTACGCGCCCTCCTCGCCGACCGGCACCCGCGCCTCGTAGCGGCCCGGCGCGACCTGCGGCAGCGACAGCTCTTGCTGGCCGTTGGTCGGATCGACGACCGTCGCACGGGTCTGGAGGAAGTTCTGGAACGCCTTGTCGTCGCTCACCGCGTCGACCGTGACGCGAGCCTGGGCACCCTCGGGGGTGATCTGGACCTGCATGTTACGGTCCACCGGAACAGGGATCGTCCGCTTCACCACCTGGGACCAGAAGCGGCTGAAGTCCGGCCAGGTGAGCCAGTCCTGGGACCAGCGGTTCTTCGCGTCCGAGGTCCAGGTCACCACGTGGCCGAGGCCGTACTGCCACTCGGACAGGATCGGGTCGCCCTGGCCGGAGAGCAACAGCACCTGGCTCGTCGGCTTCGGCGTCGTGGAGACGTAGCCGAGGAGCGGGGGCATCCGGCTGACGTCGATGCCGTCGAGGATCGGGCTTGCCCCCACCTGGGTCGGCCGGAACGGCTCCTCGACGATCGCCGCCCGCGCGACCTCCTGGGTGTCCTTGAGGACCATCTGCGGCACTTCGAACGGGTCGTTCCCCTCGAAGTAGCGGCCGTTACCCAGCTCGGCGAGGCGCCGCATCAGGGCGAAGTCGGCGTCCGAGCCGACGGCGATCGTCGAGAGGGTGGCGTTCGCCTGGGCCATCCGTTGGGCCAGCCGGTCGTAGTCGCCGCCGCTCGAGAGGCCGTCGGTCAGGAGGAGGATGTGCTTGACCTTCGCCTCGCGCGGCACGATGTCGTTGACCGCCGCTTCGAGCGCCGGGAAGATCGCCGTGCCGCCGCCGGGGCTGATCGAGCCGATCTGGGTCTGGACGGCCCCCACGTCGTCGAGCGGCTGGGTCGGGACGACCCAGCGCGGCGTGTCGTCGAAGGAGACCACGCCGACCTGGTCCTGCTCGCTCAGCAGCTCGATCGAGCGAACCGCCGCCTCCTTGGCCAGGTCCATCTTCGAGGAGCCGGGGCCGCCGGCCATGCTGCCGGAGGCGTCGATGACCAGCACGAGCGCCACGCTCGCGGTGAGGGTCCGCCCGCGCAGGTCCATCCGGACCGGCAGGGCCTCCTCAAGCGGCGTGCGGTTGTAGCGGCCGACCCCGTAGCTCTGGTCGCCGCCGATGACGACGAGCCCGCCGCCGAGGTTCTGCACGTACGAGTTGATCGCCTGCATCTGGCTCTCGCTGATTTCGGCGGCCGGCACGTTCGCCAGGATCACGCTCTCGTACCCACGAAGCGTCGGGAGATCGATGATGGCGTTGCTCGTCTGGCGGACCTCGGTTTCCAGGCCGGCCGCCTGGAGCGCGTCGGCCAGGTAGCGCGTCTCGCCGGGCTCCGACTCGACCAGCAGCACGCGGGGCTTGCCGGTCACGACGGTGTAGCTACCGCCCTCGTTGTTCTGGACGAAGGTATCGCCGCCGGCCTCGAGCTGGACGCGGAACAGGTGGAAGCCCGGCTCGAGCGGCTCCTGGGGGAGCACGATGTTGTTCGTGCCCTGAGTCAGGTCGACGTCCTGGCTCGCCAGCAGCTTGCCGTCCGCGAGCAGGTGAACGCGTGCCTGCGTGTCGGCCATGGCGTCGAGCGTGATCGTCGCCGAGAACGTCTCGCCCTCGCGGACGAACGCCGGCGTCTCGACGGTGCGGACCAAGACCTCGGGACCGGACTGCTGGGCGAGCGGGATGACGTGAATCGGCACCTCGGCGGCGTGCGCGACGCGCGCCTGCTCGACGGCCTTGCCGACGTTCTCGTTGCCATCGGAGAGGACGACGAGCTTGCGGGCCATCGTGCTCGGTAGCGTGGCGAGCGCGAGGCGGATGGCGCCGGCCAGATCGGTCTTGTTGCCGTCGATGATCGAGGCGACCGGGCCGACCGGACGCGGGCCGCCGAGCGGCTGCTCGACGACGGCCTGGCCGGCGAAGGCGATCAGGGCTGCCCGGTCGCGCTCGGTCATCGCGGCCATCGCGTCGCGGACGAAGGCGAGCTGTTGCTCGCGCATCGGCGGGGTCACGCTATCCGAGACGTCGATCAGGAACGCGACCGCCTGCTCGTCGGCCTGCCCGATGTAGCGCGGGCCGGCCAGCCCGAGGACGAGCAGCGCGACGACGAGCATCCGCACCGCCAGCACGAGGCGGCGCCGCCTGCGCGGCAGGTGGGTCCGGCTGATCCAGTCGAGTAGCCAGAACGCCGGCAGCAGCACCAGGAGCAGCAGCGCGAGCGGCTGAGTGAAGTCGAAGGTCATCGAGATTCCGTGTTTCCTAGCTCCGGCGGTGGAACCAGAACCACTCGAGCATCAACAGCCCGAGGGCGGGGACCACCAGCCACATCCAGAACTCGCGGTTGATCGGCACGAGCCGGGCCGGCTCGGCGGCCTGGAGCGCTCGCCCGTCGCCGAGCGACACGCTGCGCGGCCGGATGTTCGACTCGGCCTCGTCCGAGGCGTTGATCGCGAACGGCTCCTCCAGCAGGGTCTGGCCGGCTGCCCGCTGGGCCACCGTGTAGAGGCCCGGCGTGGTCGTCTCTGCGAAGGTGATCGGCCGCCCCGCCGGTTGGAAGGTGCGGCTCGGGCCGCTCGGGAGTCGGACCGCCAGCTCTTCGGTCTGCGGCAGCGGCGCGAGGGTGACAGCGTCGCCGGGACGCAGGTCGCGCAGCGCGGCCTGGCCGGCCGGTTCCAGGTAGCCGAGCATGTTCGCCATCAGGATCGGGAACGCGGCCGAGAGCGGAAGGTTGGACTGGCGCAGGTCGAATGGGACGACGACGATCCGCTGGCCGTCGCGCTCGCCGGCCAGCAGCAGCGGCGCCTCCTCGCCCTGGATGAGGACGCGTGCCCAGCCCGGCGGGTCGATCTTCTGGGTCCGCGCGATCGCCACGTCGCGCAAGTCGACGAACGTCATGATCGGATCGTCGCGCTCCCAGTCGCGGACGCGCGGGCGGCGGACCTCGCCCTGGAGCGTCAGCAGCGCCGACTCCGGCGGGTTGAAGACGAGCACGTTCCCGCGCGGCCACTGCTCCGGCAGGAAGCCGTCGAAGACGACGACGTCGTAGCGATCCTGATCGATCGCGAAGTAGCGGCGCGGCGCGACGCGCGACACCTCGTCGGTCGGGAGCAGGCTAAGCACCTTCTCGAGGAACAGGTTGCCGTCGGTGACGAGCAGGATCTGCGACGTCCGCCCGATGTCGAGGGTCGTGTACGCCACATTGTCGAGCTCGAAGCGGTCCAGGGCGGCCAGCCGTGCCTCGACGCCCCGCCCGCCGAGCGGCAGATCCGTGAAGACGAATTCCTGGGACCCGTCGGCGTCCAGCGCGACGTCGCGGCTCTCGACGAGCACGCCGTCGACATTGATCGCGAGCGTCGTGCGGACCGGCGTGGCACCGTAGTTGCGGACGCGGGCGAAGACCTGGAAACGGGTGGTGTTCTGAGGGTCCGGGCGCGCCGAGAGCGCCGTGATCCCGGCGTTCTCGCCGTCCGTGCCGATCGGCACCAGGCGGATGTCCGCGCCCTCGGGCCGGAAATCGGTCAGCTCGCCGAAGGCGCCATCGCTGTAGAGGTACACACGCACCCGGCCCCCCGCCGTGCCACCGGGGCCGGACCCGAGCGCGGTCGCCAGCGAGAGCGTCTGGGCCATGTCGGCCGGCCCGTACGACGGCTCGGCGGCGTCGATCGCGCGGTCGAGGAGCCCGCGGTCGGTCGTGGACGGCGCGAGGACGCGCGGCTGGTCGAGCGCCAGGATCACCGTGGCCGGCGAGCCATCGCCGAGGTCGCGGACGGTGTTTTTCGCCGCCTGCTTGGCCGCCTCGAAGCGACTCGGCTCGACGTCGGTCGCCTGCATGCTCGCCGAGCCGTCGAGGACGAGGACCGCGTGGACCGTCTCCTGGGCCTGGGCGACGTAGAACGGGCGACCGAGCGCGAAGACGATCAGCCCGACGACGAGGAGCTGGAGGATCAGCAGGATGCTCCAGTGGAACCGCTGCCACGGCTCGTGGGCGGCGATGTCGCGGAGGAGATCCTGCCACAGGTAGGTGCTGCCGACGACGAACTCCTGCCGCCGGACCTTGAGCAGGTAGAGCAGGACCAGGATCGGGATCAGCACCCCGAACGCGAGCATCAGCGGCGCGAGGAAGCTCAACGGAGCACCCCGCGACGGCGCAGGCTGTCGAACAGGACGTGCTCGAGGCGCTCGCTCGTCTGGAGGCGGTGGTAGAGGATCTGGTGGCGGGCGGCGAAGTTCTCGATCGCACCGGTCCAGGTGCGGAACCGCGCCGCGTAGCGATCGAGCGCCTCCTGGTTCAGCGTGATCGCCACCTCGCTGCCGTCCTCCTTGTCGATCAGGGTGAGGTCGCCGCTCATCGGCGGGTGGACCTCCTCCGGCGCCAGCACGTGGAGCAGGACGACCTCGAAGCGTCGGTCGAGCAGCCGCTTCATGCCCTGCTCGAACTTCGGCGTCAGCAGGTCGCTGATCACGATCGCGAGGCCGCCCTCGGCGCGCCGGGCATAGCCGGCCAGGGCGGCGTCGAGGTCCGTCTCGCCCTTAGGCTCGGCACGTCGGAGGAAGGTCTGGAGCTCCGCGAGCTGGCGCCGCCCCCAGGCCGGGCCGAACGTCGTCGCCGTACCGCCCGCGAGCGTGGCCACGACCAGGCGAGTGGCCCCGGCGAGGATGATGTAGCCGAGCGCCGCCGCCAGCTTCGCGGCGTACTCCGCCTTCGGCGGTGTGCCCCAGTCCATCGAGCGGCTCGCGTCGACGAGGACGTGGGCGGTGAGGATCTCTTCCTCTTCGAACTGCTTGACGTACAGGTTGCCGGAGCGGCGGAAGATGTTCCAGTCGACCTGGCGCGGATCGTCGCCCGGCGTGTAGTGGCGGTAGTCGGTGAACTCGATCGACGTGCCCTTGCGGACGCTGCGTCGGTCGCCCTTGCCGTAGCCCGCCACGCGGCGACGGCTGACCAGCGCCAGCCGCTCGAGCCGCTCCAGGAACGCCCCTTCGAGGAGCTGCGTCTCGGCCGCCATCGACTACTCTTCCCGCGTCGCGAGCAGGACGTCCGAGATGACGCGGTCCGGGGTGATGCCCTCGGCGTCGGCCTCGAAGTTGAGGATCACGCGGTGGCGCAGCGACGGCAGGGCAACCGCCTTCAGGTCCTCGAACGCCACGTTGAACCGCCCTTCGAGAATCGCGCGGATCTTGGCGCCGAGGACGAGCGATTGGAGGCCGCGCGGGCTGGCGCCGTAGCGCACGTAGCGCTTCACCGTCTCGGACGTGTCCGGCTTGTCCGGGTGGGTCCGCGTGACGAGCCGCACCGCGTAGTTCAGGACCGGCCGGGCAATCGGCACTTCGCGGGCCAGGTCCATCATCGCCAGGACCGTCGGGCCGTCGGCGATCGGCTGGGCGCGCGGCGGGCGGCTGCCGGTCGTCCGCTCGGCGATCGTCAGCAGCTCCTCCTCGCTCGGGTAGGAGACCGTCAGTTTGAACAGGAAGCGGTCGAGCTGGGCCTCGGGCAGCGGGTAGGTGCCCTCCATCTCGATCGGGTTCTGCGTGGCCATCACGAAGAACGGCCGCTCCAGCGCGTAGCTCGTCTTGGCGACCGTCACGCGCTGCTCCTGCATCGCCTCGAGCAGGGCCGACTGCGTCTTGGGCGTGGCGCGGTTGATCTCGTCGGCGAGCACGAGGTTCGCGAACAGCGGGCCCGGCTGGAACTGGAAGCCCCGACCGCCGCCATCCTCAGAGATCACGTTCGTGCCGGTGATGTCGGCCGGCATCAGGTCGGGGGTGAACTGGACGCGGCTGAACGAGAGGTCCAGGACGTCGCTGAGGGTGCGCACCAGCATCGTCTTGCCGAGGCCCGGGACGCCCTCGAGGAGGGCGTGCCCACCGGCGAGGACGCAGGTGAGGATGCCGCGCACGACCTCATCTTGCCCGACGATGACCTTGCCGACCTCGTCCTCGATCGACCTGGCGATGCGGATGAAATCGGCGGGGGCGAGCGGGGCCTGCGCGGTTGCCATGACGGAGTCCTTGACGTGGTGAGTACCGGAGAGCGTACTAGGTTGTCGCTCCGATGAGCCAGGAATGTGACGGCGAGGCCCGCCGGTCCCCGGTGGTGGGAGCTACTG
>JALYGH010000629.1 GCA_030777205.1 Chloroflexota bacterium | reverse complement strand
GCCGGAGCCACCGCGCCAAGGGGACGTGTCGCGAGTGCAGGAGCGGTACCGCGAACCGGCTGCGCCACCCCAGGCCCAGCCGCCTGCCCGAGTTCAATCGGCATCACAGGTGAAGCCATCCAGTCCGCCGGAGGCCAGGCCGGCAGTCCCGCGCGGTGGAAGGGACGAGAATCGCAACGGGGATGGCGGGCGGGACAAGAAGGACGAGGATGAGAAGGACGATCGCGACGAGAGGGGGGAGCGGAAGCGCCGCTGATGCTGGGCGGCGATCGAGCGCCGCGCACCTGCGCTTCGGCAGGTGCGCCCGTTCGGGTGTCTCAGAAGTCCGAAGCGCCGGGCGCCTGACCAGGTCGCTCGGCCCACTCCTCTGCCGGCGGGTAGACGACCTCGAGTGGCCTGGCCGTCACGCTTCCGGACTACCGGAGGCCGAGCAGCCGCGTCGCGTTGCCGAGCAGCAGCTTCTCGCGGACGGCATCCTTCACGTCGAGGGTGTCGAAGTCGGCGAGCCAGCGCTCCGGCGTGATGAACGGGTAGTCCGACCCGAACAGAGCCTGGTCCTGGAGCAGCCCGGTCGCCATCTTGATCACACTCTCCGGGATGTAGCGCGGCAGGTAGCCGGACAGGTCCATGTAGACGTTCACCTTGTGACGGGCGACGGCCAGTAGCTCCTCATGCCAGGGCCAGGCCGGGTGCGCGGCGACGATCGTCAGGCGCGGGAATCGGGCCGCGAGCGCGTCGAGGTGGATCGGGCGGGTGTACTCGAGGCGCTCGCCGCGCCCGCCCGGTGTGCCGGCGCCGGCCGCCATCATGCCGGTATGGAACAGGCAGATCGCGCCAAGCTCGCTGGCCGCCTCGAACAGCGGATCGAAGCGCGGGTCACCGGGGACGAAGCGCTGGCGCCCCGGATGGAACTTCGCGCCGCGCAGGCCTAGATCCCTGACGCATCGCTCCAGCTCGCGGATCGCCGCTTGCCCCTTCCACGGGTCGATCCCCGCGAAGCCCACGAACAGGTTCGGGTGGGCGCGGCAGGTCGCGGCCAGCTCGTCGTTCGGGTATGGCTCGATGCCGGTCGTCGTCTCGGCGTCCGCCCCGAGCAGTACGCCCATCAATCCGAGGCCGCGGAAACGCTCGGCCATCGCGTCGGTAGGCTCGTCGAGGACCGAGCCGCGGAAGAACCGCTCGTAATCGGCCGGGTCGCCGGCCCAGGCCCGCGCGATCCGCGGGTCGCAGGGATGGACGTGGAAGTCGATGCCGCGAAGCTCCATGCGGCCAGTATACAGGCGTCCACCCGGGTGAGGATCATGCGTATCTCGGACAGGACGAACAGGATTGACAGGATGATCCTGTCTATGCTCTCAATCCTGGTTCTTCCTGTCCGAAGCGTCGTCCCCGACGTCGGGCGCGCGCAGGAGGCGGCGCGGGCGGGCGAAGCGGGCGATCTCGTCAGTGGCGGGGCGCCGCAGCACCGCGGCCGGCGCGTCGAGCTGGGCGATCCAGCCGGCCAGGATGACCGTCACCCGGTCGCCGATCCCGAACGCCTCGTCGCGGTCGTGGGTGACCAGGACGGTCGTCGTGTGGCGCTCGCGGAGCAACGGCACGAGGTCGACGGCGAGGGCCTCGCGGGTCGGCGGGTCGAGCGCGGCGAACGGCTCGTCGAGAACGAGCAGCTCGGGCTCCAGGACCAGCGCCCGGGCCAGGCTCGTCCGCTGCGCCTCGCCGCCGGAGAGCGCGCGGGCCGGCCGGCGGGCGAGGTGGGCGATCCCGAGTCGCTCGAGCCACTCCGCCACCCGCGCTTCCCGTTCGGCGCGCGGGACGCCCCGCAGCCGAAGTCCCGTCGCCACGTTGGCGGCGACGGGCATGTCGAGCAGCAGCGGCTCCTGGAACACCATCGCCAGCCGCCGGCGCGCCGCCAGCAGCCCGCGTCCCCAGTCGACCGGCCGGCCATCGAGCAGGATCGTGCCGGCGGCCGGCCGCTCCAGCAATGCGAGCGCGCCGGCCAGGGTGCTCTTGCCGGCGCCGTTCGGCCCGATGACGGTCAGGATCTCGCCGCGCCGGACAGCCAGTGCCGGGACGTCGAGCACGATCCGCCGTCCCCGCCGTACGACGAGGTCGCGCACTTCGACCAGCGGCGTGGACGGATCGGACGTACCCTCGGACATACCGGGCGACAACGTGCGCAGGTCGAACGCGTGGCCGGCAACGTCGCCAACTGCCTCAGATCGGGCTGGTGGCTCCGTCGCGGCATGACTGCCGCGGCCGGCCATCCGAAAGAGGTCGACGATCCGCATACGGCCAACCGAACCGAGGAGGCCGCCTGTCCGCACCATGTCGCCTGCCCGGCCGGACCCGTTCACAGCGGCCGCCCGCGCTGCTGCAGCCAGGTCAGCGCCGCGGTGATGCCGTAGACCAGCGCGAGCAGGACGAGCGAGAACGCCATCGCGTTCGCGAACTCGCCCCTGCTCACCTCGAGGACCGTGGCCGTCGTCAGGACGCGGGTCTGACCGGGGATGTTGCCGCCGACCATGATCGAGGCTCCGACCTCCGAGATGACAGCGCCGAAGCCGGCCATCGTCGCGGCCAGCAGCGGCAGCCGCGCCTCGCGGAGCAGCAGCCACAGGAGCTGCGTCCGCGACGCGCCGAGGGCCCGGATCTGGAGGCGCAGCTTCGGGTGGAGCTGCTGGATCGCCGCGACGGTCAGCCCGACGACGATCGGCAGCGCGATCACCGCCTGGGCGATCACCATCGCCGTCGGCGTGTAGAGCAGCCGGAATTGCCCGAACGGTCCGGTGCGCCAGAGGAAGATGCTCACCATCAGCCCGACCACAACCGGCGGCAGGCCCATCCCTGCATTGACCAGCGCCAGGGCGATCCCCCGACCGGGGAAGCGGGTCAGCGCCAGCACCGTCCCGAGCGGCATGCCGAGCACCAGGCAGAGCAGCGTGGCCGTGCCCGAGACCTGGAGCGAGAGCCAGGCTACGCGCAACAACTCCGGATCGCCGCGCGCCAGCAGCATGACGGCGCGCACCAGCCCGTCGACGATCAGGTCCATCGGAGGCCCACGGTCACGAGATGCCGAGCTCCTCCTCGGTGCGGCCGGCGTCCGGGACGAAGAGGGGCTGGCCGAAGCGGTCGATCCCGTAGGAGCCGATCGTCGCCTGCGCCTCGGGCGAGACGACGTAGTCGGCGAAGGCGCGGGCGCCCTCCACGTTGATGTACGGGCCCTTGTCGGGGTTGACGACCATCACCGAGTAGACGTTCAAGAGGCTCGGGAACCTCTCCGCAACGATCGCCAGGTCCAGGTTCCCGCGGCGCGCGAGGTACGTGCCGCGGTCGGTGAGGGTGTACGCCTGCTTGTCGTTGGCGACAGTCAGCGTCTGGCCCATTCCCTGGCCGACTTCGACGTACCAGGGCTGGCCAACCGGGTCGACGCCGGCCTGCTGCCAGAGCTTCTTCTCGAGGATGTTCGTGCCCGAGTTGTCGCCGCGGCTGACGAACGGCGCGCCGACCAGGGCCAGCTTCGCCATCGCGTCGGCGGCGGTCGTCGCTTCTCTCAAGCCGGCCGGATCCTCGTTCGGGCCGATGATGATGAAGTCATTGTGCATGACGATCCGGCGGTCCTCGCCGTGGCCGGCCGCCATCCAGGCGCGCTCCTCCTCCGGGGCGTGGACGAGTAGGACATCGGCCTCGCCGCGCTCGCCGAGCCGGAGCGCCTGGCCGGTGCCGACGGCGATCGTCTTGACCCGGTAGCCGGTCTGCGCCTCGAACTGGGGCACGAGCACGTCGAGCAGGCCGGAGTCCTGGGTGCTGGTCGTCGTGGCCAGGATCAGCTCGGGAACGGCGGGCTGGGAGCGGGCGATGGCGGGCGCGAGCAGGGCGAGGGTCAGCAGGGCGGTCGCCAGCAGCGCCAGGACGCCGCGCGGGCGGAACGGGGTGCGCCGGCGGGGCGCTCGGGGCGGGGTCGAAGGATAGCGCCGGGGCTGCGCGAGCATCAGCTTCTCCTCACCGTGCCGGTCTCGGTGGTGTCGTAGCCGCCGAGCGAGCGGACGGCCGCGTGGAAGTCGGGGTCGGCGAGCAGGGCGAGCAGGGCCCGGACGGTCGGCCTGGCGGCCGTCTCGGGGCGCAGGACCAGCTCGTAGCGCTCGCGGGTCAGCGGGACGAAGTCGAGGCCGAAGGCGCGGGCGGCGGCGCGGATGCCGAGGCCGACGTCGGCCGCGCCGCTCGCGACGACGCCCGCCACGGCCAGGTGGGTGGCCTCCTCGCGGTCGTGGCCGCGGACGTCCGACGGACCGATGCCCGCCTCGGCGAGCAGCTCGTCGAGCAGGACGCGGGTGCCGGCGCCGCGCTGGCGGTTGACGAACGTCACGTTGGCCCGGCCGAGGTCGGCGATGGTCCCGATCGCCTTCGGGTTGCCGGGGGCGACCAGGAGCCCCTGCTCGCGGTACGCCAGCGTGACGAGCAGGAGCTGTTCGCCAGGCAGGACGCGGCGCACGAACGGCAGGTTGTCGTCGCCGCTGTCCGGGTCGCGTAGGTGGCAGCCGGCGAGGCCGGCGGTCCCGTGGGCGAGCGCGAATAGGCCTTCCAGGCTGCCGCTCGCCTCGATCCTCAGCGCCGACACGCCATCGCCGGACTGGCCGCGCAGCCGACCGGCCAGTAGCTCGAGGCTGAGGTCGTGGCTGCCGACGAAGCGGACGACGTCACCCGTCGACGACGCGTCATCCACGGCGGCGCCATGGTCGTCACCGTCGGTCGCCGACGAGTCGCCGTCCACCGTCCGGTCCGACGGCCGCCCCGGACGCCAGCGGGCCAGTTGGGTGGAGACGGCCGCCTCGATCTCGACCGGGCTGTAGCCG
>JALYGH010000628.1 GCA_030777205.1 Chloroflexota bacterium | reverse complement strand
GCGCCACTCGATGCCGTGCGCGCCGCCGGAGCGATCGTACGGCGGGGTCGGGAACGCCGCCAGCTCCTTGCCGGTCTCGACGTCGTAGGCGATCAGCTCGTACCCGAACGTCGAGGCGACCCAGACGCGACCGTGCGGGTCGCGCGTGATCCCGCTGCCGTGCAGGCTGCGGGTCGGGATCTCCTTGAGCGAGTCGCCGGTCTCGGGATCGAGCAGGTAGATGACGTTCGGGTCGACCTGATCGCAGACCCACAGTCCCTCGGGCGTGGACTGGAGCCCATTCGGCATCGGCCCGGGGGTCTTCCAGAGCACCTTGGTGCGATACGGTTGCGCCGGCATGGCGGCCTCCGGGTGACTACGACTCGACGACGGCGACCGCCTCGATCTCGATCAAGACGTTCGGCCCGAACTGGGCGCCGCCGATCGCCGTGCGGCCGGGCGGGTCGGCCGGGAAGAACTCGGTGTACACCTCGTTCGCGGCGTCGCGGTCGGCGATGTCCTTCAGGTAGATGTTGACCTTGACGACCGAGCCGAGCGACGAGCCGCCGGCCTCGAGGACGGCTTTCAGGTTCTGCAGGGTCTGTCGCGTCTGTCCCTTGATGTCCGCGGGAATCTGCCCCGTCTCGGGGTCGCGCCCGACGTGCCCGGCGGTCCAGATAAAATCCCCGACGCGGACGCCGGGGCTCAGGATGCGGTTCGGCGGCACGCCCTCGGGCCGGATGATCTCGCGCTTGACGGCCATGTGTCCTCCCACTTGGCCGCGCCGCTCGGAGGCGTCGCGCGGCCTCGGGAGCCGATTGAACCACGACCGGGGCGAAGGATCAAGCGCGGCGGGTAGTTGGCCGGCACGAGCGATCGCCGGGCGCGCCGAGGAGATGTCCGCTCGGCGGGAGCGGGTGCGGCTCGGTGGCGACCGTCCTCGTGCCCCGGGTACGGGCGAGAGCGGCGCGCCGGGGACGAATGGGGCGCAGAAAGCGCTCCGTTTGGCACGTCTGCCCCCGGTGCGCTCGCCAGGCGCACCACTCGGTACACTGTCGCCGGCATCGAGGCGCCCGTCCGTCCGTCGAGTCGTCGGCCGATTGCACGGGGCGGACTCACCCGATCGCCTCCCCCATCTACCGGCAGTCTGGCAATCGAGAGCTGGAGCGATGATCAAGAACGCGGAGACCGACGCACGAGATGGGACCGCGGCCGGGGCCGCACCGCGCACCAGTCGCAGCCTGAGCGGTCCGGCGTTGGGCATCTCGGCCCTCGGCGTCGTGTTGGTGGCGTTCGCGATGCGCCAGGCGGTCAGCGGCGTCCCGCCCATCCTCGGCGATCTCGGCCTCACTCCTGAGCGCGCGTCGCTGCTAGTGACCATCCCGGTCCTCTGCTTCAGCCTCGGGGCGCTCGCCGGGCCGGCGCTTCGGGCGCGCTTCGGCGAGGAGCGCGCGATCTTCATGATCGTCGCGCTCCTGCTCGCTGGCCTGCTCCTCCGCGGCTTCTGGCCGGACTGGGGCCTGTTTCCAGGGACGATCGTCGCCGGACTGGCCATTGCCGTGCTCAATGTGCTGCTGCCGAGCCTGGTCAAGCGTCGCTTCCCGCGCCACATCGGTCCGATGATGTCGGCGTACACGGTGGCCATGACGAGCGGCGCGGCGCTGGCCGCCGGCTTGACGGTGCCGGTGCTCCGCGCCGCCGATGGATCGGTCGCCGTCGCCCTTGGCGTCTGGGCCATCCCGGTCGCGCTCGCGGTCGTCGTGTGGCTGCCCCAGATCCGGATCAACGATCGCGCCGGTCGCCGCGCCGGCGCGGGGCGCGAGCTGGCCATCTGGCGCCACCCGCTCGCCTGGCACGTGCTGGTGTTCATGGGCCTGCAGTCGCTCCTCTATTACGGGCCGCTGTCGTGGCTGCCGCAAATCTACCGAGACCGCGGCGTCGATCCGGTGACTGCCGGGTTCCTGCTGATGATCTTCAACGTCCTCGGTATCGTCGGCAACCTCGCCGCCCCGGTGTTCGCCTCCCGCTTGCCGGACCAGCGCCCGGCGGTCGCCGGTGCGCTGACGCTCATCGTCGTCGGCCTCCTCGGGGTGATGCTGGCGCCGACCTCGACCGCACTCGTGTGGATGATCGTGCTCGGCATCGCCCAGGGCTCCTCGCTGAGCCTGGCGCTGCTGCTGATCGTCCTGCGCTCGGCGGACGGCAACGTCGCGGCCCAACTCTCCAGCATGGCCCAGTCCGGCGGTTACGCGCTCGCGGCGGTCGGCCCGCTCGTCATGGGGGCGCTCCACGGCGCGACCGGCGGCTGGACCGCCCCGCTCGCCTTCCTGCTCGTGGTCGCCGTGGTCATCTGGCTGCCCGGTCTCAGCGCTGCGCGCAACCTGCAGATCGGGACGTCCGATAGGGCCGGATAGATCGGATCGACCGGTGTGCGATGTCTCTCGAAGGCCCTCCCACCCAGTCCCAGCTCGTCAGTGGCAGCTCGACCCGTTGCCGACGGTGCCATTCCCGAGGTAGCAGCCGGGCGTGACACGCCTCCGGGCCGCGGTCGAAGAAGCGCCACGGCCTCATTTGAAGCCGAGGCGCGGAGCGACAACGGACCATCGCCCCGCGGGGTCGACGAGAAGGCGTGGAGGGTCCTCGCGCCTGGTAATTGCCCTGGTCACGCGCCGTGATGCGATCGTGATGGATTGCGTTCCGCCGATGGCACGGGGTTTGCGTCTTGGGGAGTTAGCGCAAGCCGGTCCGATCCCGGACCGGGAATCATCCTTATGGAGGAGCAGCCTCAAATGGGTATCATCGCCTGGTTGCTTGTGGGTCTGATCGCCGGCTGGCTGGCCGGCATGGTGATGGGCGGCCGAGGATACGGCATCCTCGGCAACATCGTCGTCGGCATCATCGGAGCGCTCCTGGGCGGGTTCGTCGGCGGTGCGTTGTTTGGCTGGGACGTCTCCGGGTTCAGCCTGGGCAGCATCCTGGTCGCCTTCCTCGGTGCCGTCCTGTTCCTGCTGATCCTTCGCGCGATCCCCGGCACCCAGCCGTTCGAGCGGTAACTCACTCAGCCATCGCGCAACCGAGCGCCCCCGGCCAAAAGGTCGGGGGCGCTTTCATATCCTCGACTGCCCGCAACTACCGGGCTGGATACCTTCGGACGTCGCCACTCTCCAGCGTGCTATCCTCCCGAGGGACCTCCTGTACTTGACCCTCACCCGGGCGGCACTCGGCCGTCCCTGCTCGAGGACTGTGAAACATACGGATGGGGGTGCCTGTTGAGCACCATCGTCAACGTTCGGGGACGGCAGATCCTCGACTCGCGGGGCAACCCGACGGTCGAGGTCGAGGTCACCCTCGATAGTGGGTTCGTCGGCCGGGCGTCCGTCCCATCGGGCGCCTCGACGGGCGCGCACGAGGCCGTCGAGCTGCGCGACGGCGATCCGCGCGTCTACGGCGGCAAGGGCGTCCTGAAGGCCGTCGAGAACGTCAACGACCAGATCTCCGAGGAGCTGACCGGCGAAGACGCGCTCGACCAGGCCGGCATCGATCGGCTCTTACTCGACCTGGACGGCACGCCGAACAAGGGGAACCTCGGCGCGAACGCCATCCTCGGCACCTCGATGGCCTGCCTCCGGGCCGCCGCCGGCGAGCTGAGCATCCCGCTCTACCGCTACGTCGGGGGCATTGGCGCGCGGATCTTGCCCGTGCCGATGATGAACATCCTGAACGGCGGGAAGCACGCGGCCGACAGCACCGACTTCCAGGAGTTCATGGTCCTGCCGGTCAGCGCCGAGACGTTCGCGGACGCGCTCCGGACCGGCGCCGAGGTGTACCACGCGCTCCACAAGGTGCTCGAGCGGCGCGGCTTGAGCACGAACATCGGCGACGAGGGCGGGTTCGCCCCGAGCCTGCCCGACAACCGGGCGCCGCTGGACCTGATCGTCGAGGCGATCGGGGCGGCCGGCTACACAGCGGGCGACGACATCCTGCTCGGCCTGGACGTCGCGGCGACGGAGCTGTACCAGGATGGCGCCTACGTCCTCGCGCGTGAGGGGACCAGGAAATCCGCCGCCGAGATGGTCGACTACTACGCGGCGCTCTGCGACGCCTACCCGATCGTCTCGATCGAGGACGGGTTGTCGGAGGACGATTGGGACGGCTGGAAGCTACTGACCGAGCGGCTCGGCGACCGGGTCCAGCTCGTCGGCGACGACCTGTTCGTCACCAACGTCGAGCGGCTCCAGCGCGGCATCGACGCGGGCGTGGCGAACTCGATCCTGGTCAAGGTGAACCAGATCGGGACGATCAGCGAGACGCTGGCGGCGGTCCAGCTCGCGCTGCGGTCGCGGTACACGGCGGTGATGTCGCACCGCTCCGGCGAGACGGAGGACACGACGATCGCCGACCTGGCGGTCGCGACGGGGGTCGGCCAGATCAAGACTGGCGCCCCGGCCCGGACCGACCGCGTCGCGAAGTACAACCAGCTCCTGCGCATCGAGGAGGAGCTGGGCGAGGCGGCCACGTACGCCGGCCGCTCGGCGTTCCCGAGGCTACGGTGAGCCCCCCGACGCAGTCGGACGGGCGCAGCCGGACGTCGGCAGTACCGACGTCCTTGGTCAGTACCCACGTCCGCCCAACGTTGAGGGGCGGGGGTAGGCGCGCATCCTGCAACCCTTCCTGACCCGAGACCCTGACCCCTGGCCCCGAGAAGAGCCCGCTGGCGAGGAGGAAACGATGGCGAAGGTACGGGTAGGCATCAACGGGTTCGGCCGCATCGGCCGGCAGGCGCTCAAGAACATGATGCGCCGTCATCCCGACGAGATCGAGGTCGTCGGCATCAACGACCTGCTCGACACGAAGACGAACGCCCACCTGTTCAAGTACGACAGCAACTATGGCGTCCACGAAGGCACCGTCGAGGCCGGCGACAAGAGCATCACCATCGACGGCCACGAGATCCAGGTCTCGGCCGAGCGCGACCCGGCCAACATCCCCTGGAAGCAGTGGGGCGTCGAGGTCGTCGTCGAGTCGACCGGCTTCTTCACCGACGCCAACAAGGCGAAGGCCCACCTCGACGCCGGCGCCCGCAAGGTGATCATCTCGGCCCCGGCCAAGAACGAGGACCTCACCGTTGTGCTCGGCGTGAACGAGGAGAAGTACGACCCCGACCGGCACCACATCATCTCGAACGCCTCCTGCACGACGAACGGCCTGGCGCCGGTCGCCAAGGTGCTGTTCGACCGCTGGGGCATCGAGAAGGGCCTGCTGACGACGGTCCACGCCTACACGAACTCGCAGCGCCTGCTCGACGTGGCGACCTCCGACCTGCGCGACGCCCGCGCGGCGGCGGTGAACATCGTACCCTCGGCGACCGGCGCGGCGCGGGCGGTTGGGCTGGTCATCCCGGAGTTGAAGGGCAAGTTCGGCGGCATGGCGTTCCGCGTCCCGGTCTCGACCGTCTCGGTGATCGACTTCACCTGCGAGCTGTCGAAGGGCGCGACGGTCGAGGCGATCAACGGCGCGATGCAGGAGTACGCCCAGGACAAGATGAAGGGCATCCTCCAGTACACCGAGGAGCCGCTCGTCTCGTCCGACCTGAAGGGGAACGACCATTCTTCGATCTTCAGCGCGATGGACACGCTGATGATTGACCCGACCTTCTGCAAGGTCGTGTCCTGGTACGACAACGAGTGGGGCTACTCCTGCCGCCTGGCCGACATCACGGCGTTCGTCGGCGCTCGGCTCGGAAGCGCGGCCGGCGTCCGTTAGGGAGCGGTCCACGATGAAACGGTCCGTCCGCGACCTGGACGTCCAGGGCAAGACGGTCCTCGTGCGCGTCGACTACAACGTGCCCCTCGATGCGGAGGGGCAGGTGGCCGACGCGACGCGGATCGAGGCGAGCCTGCCGACGATCAACTTCCTCCGCGAGCGCGGCGCGAAGGCCGTGCTGATGTCCCACTTCGGCCGCCCGAAGGGCAAGCCGGACCCGCAGTACAGCCTGGAGCCGGTGGCGAAGGAGCTGAGCCGGCAGCTCGGGACGAACATCTCGCTCGCCCCGGATTGCGTCGGCCACCAGGTCCAGCAGATGATCGACATCATGACGCCCAACCTGGTCCTCCTGCTGGAGAACCTCCGCTTCCACCCGGGCGAGGAGCAGAACGACCCGGAGTTCGCCAAGCAGCTTGCCGCGCTCGGCGATCTGTACGTCAACGACGCCTTCGGGGCGGCCCACCGGGCGCACGCCTCGACGACCGGCATCACCCAGTACCTGCCGTCGGCGGCCGGCTTGCTGATGGAGAAGGAGCTGAAGGCGCTCGGCGAGATCCTCGAGCGCCCGCAGCAGCCGTTCGTCGCGATCGTCGGCGGCGCCAAGGTTTCGACCAAGCTCGGCGTGCTGGAGAGCATGCTCCAGCGGGTGAACACGCTGATGATCGGCGGCGGGATGGCGAACACGTTCCTCAAGGCCCGCGGC
>JALYGH010000627.1 GCA_030777205.1 Chloroflexota bacterium | reverse complement strand
ATTCCGGGTCGCTCGCCGAGGCCGTCGCCTCGCGGGAGCCGCCCGCACGCTCGGTCACAGCGGCGCCTCGGCCGGTCGCGGTGCCGCCTGGGCTTTGATCTGGCTCAGCTCGCGGGGCAACGGGAAGGCTACGTCTTCTTCGATGACGACTCGCTCCTCGACGTCCGCGACGCCCAGCTCGCGCAGTCGTGCGACCGTCGCCTGGACGAGGTACTCCGGCGCCGACGCCCCACTGCTGAGCGCGACCGTCGTCACGCCGTCCAGCCAGGCCGGGTCGATCTCCTCGGGGTGCTGGACGAGGTGCGCCCGTCGCCCGGCCGACCGGGCCGTCTCGACGAGCCGCTTCGAGTTCGAGCTCGTGCCGGAACCGACGACGAGGACCAGTTGCGCTTCCTTCGACAGCTCCGCAACGGCCGCCTGGCGGTTCGTCGTCGCGTAGCAGATGTCCTCGGTCGGCGGCAGCGTCAGCACCGGGAACCGCTCGCGCAGCCGCTCGAGGATCGCCCGGGTGTCCTGGACGGAGAGCGTCGTCTGAGTCAGGACAACCAGCTTCTCCGGGTTGGGCACGGACACCCTATCGGCCTCGGCGAGGCTTTCGATCAGCGTGCCCTGGTGCGGCTCGATCTCGCCGAGCGTGCCGATTGGCTCGGGGTGCCCGCGATGGCCGATGTACAGGACGTGGTAGCCACGCCTCGCGTAGCGGATCGCTTCGAGATGAACCTTGGTGACGAGGGGACAGGTCGCGTCGATCACCTTCAGGCCGCGATCGAGGGCAGCGGTTCGATCCGAGGGCGGGACGCCGTGCGCCGAAAAGACGAGCGGGCTGCCCGGCGGCACTTCGGCGAGGTCTTCGACGAACACCACGCCGCGCGACCGCAGGTCCGCCACGACCTGGTGGTTGTGGATGATCTCGTGCTTGACGTAGATCGGCGGCTCGTAGACCTCGAGCACCTGCTCGACGATCTCGACCGCCCGCGAGACGCCCGCGCAGAAGCCGCGCGGCCCGGCGAGCAGGAGTTGCATGGCCTGGAGTATACCACTCATTTGGTGGGCCTCCGTGCGCGGCACTCGCGCCGTTCCGAGCCGACCCGCCACACCCGGGAACCCCGACCTCGCCTACGCGGGGATGCCCGTGGCGTTGCCGCCGCAGACCAGCACGCCGACCCGCGCGCCGTCCGGCACCCGCGCCTTGCCGCTGAGCAGGCCGGCCAGCGCCGCCGCCGCGCCTAGCTCGGCGACGAGCTGGACCTCCTCCCAGAGCCAACGCTGGGCGGCGACGATCTCCTCGTCCGTCACCAGCTCGACCCGGGCGACGCGCTGCTTCGCCAGGGCGTAGTTGAGGCTCCCGACCCGGCGCGCCCCGAGCGCGTCGGCCGCCACCGAGTCCAGGCGGTGGATGTCAACCGGGCCGCCGGCGGCGAGCGCCGCATGGAGCGTCGCAGCCCCCTCCGGCTCGACCCCGACCAGCGTGACGTACGGCAGCTCCGCGAGGAACGCGCCCACTCCAGAGATCAGGCCGCCCCCGCCGACGGCGACCAGCATGTAGTCGAGCGGCTCGCCGGCATCCTCGACGAACTCGAGCGCGGTAGTGCCCTGACCGGCAATGACCGGGGCGTCGGCGTACGCGTGTACGTAGGCGCGGCCCGAGCGGCGCGCCTCCTCGTCGGCGGCGGCCGCCGCAATGGCGTACTCCTGCCCGACCTTACGGACCTCTGCGCCCCAGGCGGCGATCCGCTCGCACTTCACGGCCGGCGCGGTCTCCGGCACGAACACCGTCGCGCGGGCACCGAGCGCCCGCGCCGCGTACGCCACGCCGAGCCCGTGGTTGCCGCCCGAGGCGGTGACGACGCCGCGCTTCAGTACCTCGGGCGACAGCGTGAGCAGGGTGTTCAGGGCGCCGCGCGTCTTGAACGAGCCGGTCACCTGGAGCGACTCCAGCTTCAGGACGATCTCCCAAGGGTAGGCGCGGCGGGTCGTCTTGCCGAGGTCGAGGACGGGAGTGCGGCGAACGTAGGGGGCGATGCGAGCGGCGGCGGCGCGAACGTCCGCGGCGGTGGCGGTCTGCGTGACGGACATGGCATCGCTCCGGACGCAAGTCTACGCCGTACCCAGGATGACTGACCAGCTGAGCGCGGGACCGATGCCTCTCGATCGCTCGAGCTGCTGACCCATCTCCGGGCGCCTACGCCCGGAGCGCATCGACGGTCTTCTCGAGTGAGGCCGGGTCCTCGACGTTCAGCACGGTGACCGGCCGACCCTTCGTGCAGCGCTGCACGATCCCGGATAGCACCTTGCCGGGGCCCACTTCGACGAAGGCGTCCGCGCCGGTCGCGACCATCGCCTCGACCGACTCGCGCCAGCGGACCCGGCCGGTGATCTGCGCCTGGAGCGCCGCCTTGAGCGTGGCGGCATCGGTGCTCGGCATGGCAGTGTAGTTGGAGACCAGCGGGACGCGACCATCGACGAACGGCGCCGCGACCAGCGTCGGCCGGAACGCTCGCTCCCCGTCCGCCATAAGCGCCGAGTGGAAGGCGCCGCCGACGGCCAGCTCCATCACCCGCGCGCCGGACTCCCTGAAGTCGGCGGCGGCTGCGCTCAGGACGTCGGCCTCGCCGGAGACGACGATCTGACCGGGTGCGTTGTCGTTCGCGTTGGCGATCACGCCGCACTCCTGCCACCGAGCGACAATCTCGTCGACCTGTTCGGTCGTCAGGCCGAGGACCGCGAGCATCGTCCCCGGTCGCGCCGACGTCGATTCCTCCATCCTGGCACCCCGCTCGACGACCAGCCGGAGGCCCGTCTCGAAGTCGACGACGCCCGCCGCGACGAGGGCCGCGTACTCCCCGAGGCTGTGCCCCGCGACGATGTCCGGTCGGATGCCCCGCTCCTCCAGCGCCGCCAGGCAGGCGCAGTCGACGGCGAAGATGGCCGGCTGGGCGTTCGCCGTGCGGATCAGCTCGTCCTTCGGGCCTTCTTCGATCAGCTTCCGTACGTCCGGGCAAAGCTCGGCGAGGCGGTCGAGGATCCGAGCGGCGGCCGGCGACGCCTGGGCAAGCGCCCGGCCCATCCCGACCGTCGCCGACCCCTGCCCGGGGAAGACGAATGCCAGCGTAGCCACCTGTTCACTCCCTGCCGCCGGTCGCGGCCGCGGGCGCAGTGTACTCGGTCGGCCGCCCGCCCCACCCATCATCCCATCGGCACGGATCGTGCGCCCCCCTGTTTTCGAGGAAGCCAGACGCCGAGCGACACCGATCGGCGGAACACACCAGGAGGACATGATGGTCAAGAAAGGTCAGGAGCAGGTGAGCCGGATGGACTCGCCGCGCCAGGGCGAGAAGGTCGATCCCGAAGAGGGCAAGATCAAGCACAAGGGTGGCTCTCAGAATCAGACCCGTTCCCGCCCGCAGTCCGAGGGCAGCAGCTCCAAGGGCTAGAGGAGGACCTTAATGCCGAAGAAGGGACAGCGCGGCCGAGATCACCAGGAACAGCCGTCGCAGCAGACTCACCGTCCCACTCCGGAGGAGCCGCCCCCACACTCGGAGCCGTTCAGCGTCGAGCCGATCGTCGGAGGTCAGCACCCCGAGCATTTCCGTCGCGATCTCAACCCCGACCCGCACGGCGGCCAGAACTTCGGGCCGGCATCCGAGAACACGGTTACGTCGGCGTACGACATCAAGGACCTGAACCGCGATCTGCCGAACCTCACCGACGACGAGCTGAAGCAGATCTCGGTCGTTCAAGAGGGCGATCAGCTCGAGCAGGGGGCCGTCTACTTCGACCTCAACGACCCCGGACGCGGCGAGTTCAAGGCGCGCGGCGACATGGTTGCCGAGCCGGGCAGCCGGCTGGTGCCGAAGAGCAAGGTGGACTACCAGCTCTGGAACGCCCTGATCGGCGTCGAGAACCCGGAGCGGCTCGGCTTCGCCGATGAGGGCACGACGACGACGGGCGGGCGTCGCTAGCCCGAGGTGCATCGACTGGCGTAGCGAGCACCTCGGATCGGATCCGGGCCGGATCACGGGGGAGGGCCCGCACTGGCCGCGGCCAGTG
>JALYGH010000626.1 GCA_030777205.1 Chloroflexota bacterium | reverse complement strand
ACCCTCGAGGCCGACGGGCCCAGCTTCACCGACCCGAGCGCGATGGCCAAGTACCGGGACGTGGTCGAGCTGGTGAGCGACGACCACCGTGTACTGCGCTCGTCCGTTCTCGGCGACGACGGCGAGTGGCACGAGTTCATGACCGCCCATTATCGGCGGGCGTAGCCGCGGCCTCGAGGTGCGGTCGGCTCGCTGTACGTCAATCGGCAGCGCGGGGCCGGCACGCGCGTCCTGCTCCACTTGAACGGCGACCGCAGCTCGGCCAATTGGTCGAGGCGTTCGGAGGTTCCGACGCCGCCCAGATGGGCGTCGGAGCCTCCGACTTGTAGGCCCGTCTTATCAATCGAGTCCTCGGGCGTCGCGGCTCAATTGATGGACCAGCGACCCAGGCGACCGACGAGCGAGGCTCTCCCTGGTCAGCGGGCTTGCCCTTCCCGCGCCTGGGTATTCCGGGCACATCGTGGGGTAGGTGGGACATTGGTCGTTCGATGTGTCGATTTCGCCGCCCGTCGTTCGACGTCATTAGTAGAGGCGAGCGCAGGTCGGTCGAGACTGACTGGATGCTCGGCTTCAAGCTCGAGATCGGAAGGAGATAGCGAGATGCGGGTCATGGTGATCGTCAAGGCGAGCGAAGAGTCCGAGGCCGGCGTGATGCCGACCGAGCAGATGCTGGCCGAGATGGGGAAGTACAACGAGGAGTTGTTCAAGGCCGGCGTCATGCTCGCGGGCGAGGGGCTCCACCCCAGCTCGAAGGGCAAGCGCGTGCGGTTCTCCGGCGACACGAAGACCGTCATCGACGGCCCCTTCGCCGAGACGAAGGAGCTGATCGCCGGCTTCTGGCTCTGGCAGGTCAAGTCGATGGACGAGGCGGTCGAGTGGCTCAAGCGCTCCCCGTTCCAGGACACCGAGGTAGAGATTCGGCCGGTGTTCGAGGCGGACGACTTCGGCGACGAGTTCACGCCCGAGCTGCGGGAGCAGGAGGAGCGCCTGCGCGCGCAGATCGCCGAGCGGCAGTAGTCCGGGCCCGACGAGGGGCTGCACCGGTGCCTGCCGGTGCAGCCCCTCGCGCCCAAACGGACGATTCCCACGCCAACCATTCGGAGGGAGCAGCGTGCAGGTACATCCGTACCTCAACTTCGGCGGCCAGTGCAGGGAAGCGTTCGCGTTCTACGAGCAGTGCCTCGGCGGCAGGATCGAGGTGATGCAGACCCACGGGGAGTCGCCGATCGCGGCAGACGTGCCGCCTGACTGGCACGCGCGAATCCTGCATGCCCGACTGAGGGTGGGCGACGCGGTCCTGATGGGCTCCGACAGCCCGCCCGAGCACTACGCGCGCCCGCAGGGCCTCTACGTGTCGCTCCAGGTCGACGACCCGGCCGAGGCGGATCGGATCTTTCGCGCGCCGGCGGAGCAGGGGACGGTGACGATGCCGTTCGAGCCGACCTTTTGGGCCGCCGGCGGGTTCGGCATGCTCGTCGATCGCTTCGGCACGCCGTGGATGATCAACTGCGAGCGGGCAGCCTGAGGATCTGCCGGCAGCAGGATCGGGCGCCGAGCGCGCCCGATCCTGCCCCGGGCGATGGTCCGCTGGAGGGGTTAGAGGCGGCGATAAACCCCAGGGGAGCCGGCCGCCATCGTCATCGCGTCACGCATCGGCCCCGACTTCGGGGACGAGTGCTCGCGCTGGTGGTCCCACTCGGCGCTCTCAGGAACCCGCTCGTGTTCGAACTCGTAGACGGTCGTGTAGCGGACGTCGCCGTCGACGACTCGGTAGCGCCGCGCGTAGATCACGCCGGGCACGGTGCAGTAGCCGGGGATGTACTCGTCGTTGTACCAGGCGTTCCACTCCGCGTCGATCTCCTCGGGGATCGACATCCGCCCGATCTGGAGCGCCGGTGCCATCCCGCGGTCGGGCTGCTCGACGGTGGGAGGGAAGATCTGCTCGCCGAGGATGCGCGCGAAGTTCTTGCCGATGACCCGCGGCGACATCCGCCGGTCCCAGGGCGGGATCTGCCGGTCCTGCCAGGCCGACCCTAGGACCGCGTCGACACTCTCCAACTCGTAGGCCGCCAGGTACTTCGGGCCACCCTTCACGGCGACGTAGCGCGCCGCGTCCAGGACGCCCGGCAGCTCAAGCAGTTGGGGCAGGTGTTGCGTGTCATACCAGGCGTTGAACTCCTCGTCGTACTTGTCGTCGACGAGATCGGTGAAAACCAGGTAGATCGCCGCCCCCTTCTTCGACATCCGCACACCTCCTCATCGTTGCCACGCCCCAGCACGGCCGACGGCATCATACACGGCCAGGGGCGACGGGATAAGGGACAATTTGGGCGGCCCGGCGTGAGGTCCAGGCGGCGTACCTCGCGGAGCTGCCGCGGCGGGCCAGACGGGTGTTGGCGGCGGTGGACGCCCGTCGCCTGCCGGAGGGCGAGCTGGCGGAGTGGCTGGGAGGGGGCGCGCTTCCACCCCACCGTCCGCCGCTCACACCATTGGGCCGCCCTGCTCCGGCGCGCACTCGACGCCCGTATCGCGCGACGGCGTCCCGACCCATACACGGCAACATTGCCGATCGTCCCGCCCCTGCGCCGCGCGACGCGCCCCGACATACCGTCGCGAAGTCGTCGGCCAGCTGCTCGACTACCCCGCCAACGCCGTCGTTTACTGGCCCGTCGAGTCGATGCAGGCCCAGTTCGAGCGGGCGTGCGGGGAGCGTGGGCGAGACCCGTCCGAGGCACTGGCCGAGTTCTTGGGGGGCGATGTCGACTCCGACGCCTTCTGGCAGCAAGCCTAGACGAACCTCCAGGCCGGCCGAATCCGCCTGGTGTTCGTGGTGGACGTGATCCCACCCGAGCTACAGCGCATCGTGGAGTTCCTCAACTCGCAGATGGACCCTGCCGAGGTGCTGGCCGTCGAGGCCAGGCAGTTCGTCGGGCAGGGGCAACGCGCGATGATCCCGAGGGTCCTGGGGCAGACGGCGACGGCGCAGCAGAAGAAGGTCACGGCGAGCCCGCGCGAGGTTCGCCAATGGGACGAGCGGTCGTTCCTCCCGGTGCTGGAGGAGCGGCAGGGGCGAGAGGCGGCCGATGCCGGACGCAGGATCCTCCAGTGGGTGACGGAGCGTGGCCTGCGCCTGTGGTGGGGAAGGGGGCGGGACCAGGGGTCCTTCTACCCCGTGGTCGATCACGGGGGCACGGGCCACTACACGGTCTCGGTCTGGACCTACGGGAGGGTGCAGGTCGAGTTCGGCAACATGAAGAAGCAGGCCCCATTCAGCGGCGCGGCCCGACGCGAGGAGCTACGCGACCGGCTGCACCGGATCCATGGCGTCGGCATCCCGCCCGACGGCATCGAGAGGTGGCCGAGCTTTCCGCTCGCCGCACTCACCGACGATGCGGCCATGCAGCAATTCCTCGACACGCTGGACTGGTGTGCCGAGCAGATCAGGGCCACGTAATCCGTACGGCAATGCCCCGAGCAGGTGCGCCCCGTGGGCGAGCGTTAGTGTGACTACGTCCCCCGCTGAGCCGACAGGGAGTCGGCACAGGCTTGGTACCTGCCGGCCACGAGCACCTCCGTTCGACTCTCAGGAGCACCAGTACGGTCGTCGTCGCGGTGACCTATCGAATCTCCAAGCTGACGACCTGCGCGTAGTACTTGTACGCCTGGGCGACGCCCTGCGCCTCGCGCGGCGCGATGCCGTTCTCGAACGTGAAGCACGTCTCGTAGCCCAACTCGGGCAGCGTGAGCGTCAAGCTCTCTTGGATGTTCACCCGCTCGACGAGCGGCAGGGCCGTCGAGACGTAGGGGCGGATCGTCATCCAGAGCGGGCGGTCGCTGCCTGCCTCGGGAACGAGGGGGCGTCGAGTTGCGGAGACGATCGACGCCTCCTCGGGCAGGAAGACGCACAAGTCGGTGGGGATCCTCCGCTCGTCGCCGGCCGGAACGATCAGGTCGAGCTTCAGGAGTGGGGGCGGCTCCTGGGCCTCGGCACGTCCCGCCGTGGTCGCTACAACGACGAGCGTCGCGGCGACGAGCATGAGCGTGACGAGGGTCGTCGTCGCCAGCCGCGTCAAGTGTGGCATGCGGTCTCCCTTCCATGAGCGCGAATCGAGGATAGCAAGGCTGCCCGGTTCGTGCCCGATCGCCGCGCTCGTAGGGATGGAGGCCGGCTAATCGACGGTCACCCACGCTGCGATCGTCACTCTCGCCCTAACGCCTGGCCCTCCAATCGATCAACGCCGACGACAGTTCGATCTTCCGGCAGCACATCACGACGCGGGTGTCGTTCACGCTGACCGGAGCCGACGCGGTGATCACGAACCCGGCTGCCAGACTCTTCGTGTTGCGCCGATCAGCAACGCAGTCGATGGCACCCGGCAGGATCCGGCCTCGATCGCCCCCACAACGACGGCAGCGCGGTCGGCTATGGTGGCACGAGCGTGCAGTACGTGTTGAACCTGGCCACCAAGGCGCTCCCGGTCGGGACGTACCAGGTGCGGAGCGACATGGGGATGGAACGACGAACACGGTCAGTATCTCGCTGAAGTATCGTCTTCACATCGAGCCAGTGGATCCGCTGGGGCGCTAGGCGAGCTATCAGACCCAGCCTGCCCGATCGCTGCTGAGCGGATGTGTCAGGGGCACCGCCGACCTCTGAATTTGATGCACTGTGCGCCCCGTAATGTTGAATGGCGATCGAGCTTTCGTTGAGGCGTTTCACCAGCTATTGACACAGCGTCGCAAAGGCATATACTAGCGCCGTCGTTGAGCTGTCGAGTCGAACCGTCGCCTGGCCGAAGCGCACGGGCCAAGCGGACGCAGACGGTCGGCTGATTCATCGTCAATCCGCAAGTTCGCCGGAGGAAGAGGATGGAGCCACAGGGCAAACGGGATCCCAGATTTCGCATCATGATACCAATTCCGTCTGGTCACGCCGCTTTCTCGGTAGGCGCCGGGAGGGCGTCGAGGGCGCCGGTGAGCCAGTCCCAGCCGCAGAGTTGGCGGACGCGGACCGGGTCGGCGTCGAGCTCCGCGAG
>JALYGH010000625.1 GCA_030777205.1 Chloroflexota bacterium | reverse complement strand
GCTCACGGTAACACCTCGGGTCGGCGGGATCGCCGGGAGCGCGGCGGCGTATGCATCGCGACGCGCGCGGCTCGCCGGCAGTCGACCGAGGATACCAGAAGCCGGATGCGCGGGTGCGGGACGGTGGGCGGGCGACCCCTCGGGCCTGCGGACGATGCGGCCCCGAGGCCCAAGGGTGGTCGCCACCTCGCAGCGCACGGGCTACCGAGCGCGCCGGGCCGGAATCCCCGCCCCGGCGCCGACGCCACTGAGACGTCAGCGGGCGCCGGCCATGAGCTGCTGCTTGCGCTGCTCCATCTGGTCGCCCAGTCGGTCGATGTCCTTACCGAGCTTCTTCTTGGCGTCCGGGAGCATCTCTTGCTCCTCTTCCTCGATGTGGTGCTCCACGTTCTCGATCAGGACGGTCATCTTCGCCTCGAACCGCTCGTCGGACGGGTCGAGCTCCTTGATCTCCTTCATCAGCATGTCGACGACGTGGTGCTCCTCGATCGACTCGGCGACGACCTCCTGCTGGTCGCTGCCGCCCCGCTCGCGGACGGCCGGGTAGAAGATCTCTTCCTCGATCGTGCTATGGACCTCGAGCTCCATCATGATCTCGTCGGCGAGCTGCTTCTTCTTGTCGGCGCTCCTCGCCCTCTCGAACTGGCGGAACAGGTCCTTGACCTTGTCGTGGTCATCCTTGAGCAGCTTGATGGCATCCACGGCGTGGTTTCCTCCGGAAGAATAGGTAGGGTGGAGAGACTGGACGTGCGTGCCGTGGGGCCGTAAAGCAACCCCCGTGCCGGGCACCCGCGATCGAAGTGCCGAGTTCCGTCGCCGGCATGAGCGGGCCCGGCGTGGCCCGGCTGCCGGTTTGGGGCCGCGCCACCCTCCTGCCCCGCCCCGCAGGTTGCCGCGCCGGAGAAACGAGATCCATAGGCAGAAGATATGTAGAAAGACCGAGGAATGGGGCCCGGCGCCCTGATATAGTGCTTGCGCCACCGGATGTTCAGGGTTTGCATGCCCGTAACGAGCTTAGAGGGGATCTCATGAAGTCGTCGCCTAAGTCCGTAGAGTGCAGACCCCTGGATGCCCGTGCACGGACCGTGCTGGGACTGTCGGCGACCGGCATGAACAGCTACGAGGTCGCCGAGCACCTGGGCGCGACGCCCGATCAGGTGCGGCGCGACATCTCCCGCGCCATCGCGGTGCTCGGGGCGGGCTCGAAGCTCGAGGCGGTCGTGATCGCGCTCAGGCTGGGGCTTGTCGGGCTGCGGAGCTACTGAGGCTGCCCACCGCGTCGATGAGCGCGCTCAATCTGAACGGCTTCGGCAGGAACGCCTGGACGCCCAGCTCCTCGGCCGTCAGCCGCCGCTCGTGGGCCGAGATCGCGACGATCGGGACTGCCGCGGTGCTCGTGACCCGACGCCAGGCCGCGATGAACTTGCGCCCGTCCATCACCGGCATGCGGAGGTCGAGGACGACGACGTCCGGCATCCGCCGGCACGCCTTGTAGAGGGCTTCCAGGCCGTGCGCCGCCGTCTCCACGGCGTAGCCTTCGTCCTGGAAGGCGTGGGACAGCATCCACAGGGTGTCGGGGTCGTCGTCGACGACGAGAACGGTCTTGTCCTGGTCGGCCGTCGGCGCCACTTCCCTCGCCTCGGCGGCGACGGGCAGGTAGGACGATGCGTAGCAGTCCCGGCACAGTGGCAGGATCGCCTGCTCGTTCGATGGCGACCGCAGGGTCACGGTGACGGTGTGGTCCACGTCCCGCTCGCAGTTCCAGCAGGTCTGCGCGGGCTTCCGTGGCTTGTCGGTTGGCACGTTGGCCCCTCCCCGAAGTTAGGGCTTCACCGATGGAGTGGCCGGGGTGGTACGAATCCGAGCACCGAATCTTGCCGCCGATCGACGGCCGACGCGGGCGTGCCCATCACGCCCCGTCGCAGCGGACCGGAACGGTGCGGCGGCACTCAGCGCAGGGCGACTAGGGCCGCCGCCCGTCCGCAGGCGCTCCGCGAGATCCTCGTCCGCAAGCGAGGTGTCGAACTCGAGCGCTCGCTGATAAGCGAAGCCGGCGCGCTGCAGATCGCCGGCCCGCAGCAGGAGGCGCGCGTGGAGCAGGTGAGCGCGCGGCGGCGGGTCACCGCTGCCGCCGAGCAAGTCCTCCACCACCACCAGGGCCGCCGCGTCCTTGCCCTGCTGATAGAAGGCGCTGGCTAGACCGAGCTTCAGCTGCTGGTCCCGCGGCGCCTGCGCGAGCGCCCGGCGATACTCCTGCTCGGCCTCCTCCGGGTGGCCCAGGCGCAGCAAGGTGTCGGCGAGGTGCTGGCGCAGCGGCAGGTTCTCGGGCGAGAGCTGGAGGGCCGCGCGCAGCGCCCGCAGCGTCTCCTCACCGCCCAGTGGCGCATCCGACTCTGGCACGCGCGGAGTATAGTGGCTCGGGCGGGGAGAGCCAAAGGTCACGCGGAGGTGGGGGACTGGCCATGTCGAGTCTGCTGATTCGCGGTGGCGAGCTGGTCGACCCGCAGAACGGGGTGCACGGGACGGCCGACGTGCTATTCGAGGACGGGCGGGTGGCCGAGATCGGGGCGGACCTGCGCGTGCCGCGCGGCGCCCAGGTGATCGACGCGGGCGGGATGCTGGTGCTGCCCGGCCTGGTCGACACCCACACCCACGTCGGCGAAGGCTACTGGCCCGGGCACGCGATGATGGCCCGGGCCGGCGTGACGACGGCCCTGAACCTCTCCGGGCGGATGGCCGACGTCCTGGACGGCATCCGGGCGGCCGGGGCCGGGCTGACGATCGCCTCGCTCGACTCGCCGACGCCCGGCAACGAGCTGTCCTCCGAGTCGCCGTCGCCGGCCGAGATCGGGCGCGTGCTCGACCGGATCCTGGACAGCGGCGCAATCGGGGTCAAGGTGCTCGGCGGCCACTACCCGTTCACGCCGGCCGCGACCGCCGAGATCTTCCGCGCCGCCAACGAGCGCCGCGCCTACGCCGCCTTCCACATCGGGACCACCGACCACGGCAGCAACCTCGAAGGGCTGCGCGAGGCGGCCGAACTCGCAGAAGGCCGCCCGCTCCACGTCGCCCACGTGAACAGCTACTGCCGCGGGATGATCCTCGACCCGGTCGCCGAAGCACTCGAAGCGGTCGAGATCCTGACCCGCTCGCCGCGGCTGCGCTCGGAGTCGTACCTGGCGCGGATCAACGGCACGTCCGGCCGCTGCGTCGACGGCCGGGTCGCGAGCGGCACCGCCGTCAACTGCCTGCGAATGCGCGGCTACGAGCCGACCGAGGACGGGCTGGAGCGGGCGATCCTCGACGGCTACTGCCTGGTCAACGACGCCCGCGGCGACGAGAACGCGCTCCTCCAGGGCGAGCCGGCCCGCGAGCTGTGGCGCGAGCTCGGGACCAACGCCTCGATCTCGTTCCCGGTCAACGACCCGACCAGCCAATTCATCCTCGCCACGGCCCGCCGCCCGGACGGTGCCTTCGCCGTGGATGCGCTGTCGACCGACGGTGGCGGCATCCCCCGCAACGTGACGATCGAGCTCGGGCTGGCCCTCGTCGCGCTCGGCGGGCTGTCGCTGCCGGACTTCGTCCGCAAGGCCAGCCTGGCGCCGGCCCGGATGCTCGGCCTCATGCATAAGGGGCACCTGGGCGTCGGCGCGGACGCCGACGCGACGCTGGTGGACCCGGCCGCGCGGCGGGCGAAGGTGACGCTCGCCGCGGGCCGGCCGATCTGCATCGACGGCGTAGTCGTCGGCTCGGGCGGGACGGTGGTCACGACCGGGCGCGGCGAGCGCGTAGTCCGCGCGGCCGGCCTGCCGGCGCTCGTCGTCGAGCCGGAGCGGATGGGCCTCTATGCGCCGGAGCTGGTGGCGGGGGCCTTCGCCAGGGCGTAGCCCCCCGGCGCCCGGCCTACCGCAGCCCCTCGACGAGTGCGGCGACGTTGAACCGCATCAGGTCGAGGTAGCTGCCGACCTGGTCGTCGAACGTGTCGCTGTAGATCCGTTTCACCTGCACGCCGGCATCGCGGGCGGCCAGCTCGACGACGCGGGCGTTGAACTGCGGCTCGGCGTAGACGGTCGGGATCCCGGCCGTCTGCAGCTCGGTCACGAGCGCGGCGATCTCCTGGGCCGACGGCTCGCGGCCGGGGCTCCGCAAGACGACGCCGACCAGCTCGAGGCCGAAGTGACGGGCCAGGTACGGGAACGCGTCGTGGAACGTGACCAGCTTGCGGCGCTCGACCGGGATCTCGGCCACCTGCTGGAGCGCCCAGGCGTCCAGCTCGGCGAGCTGCGCCAGGTACCGCGCTGCGTTCGCCTCGTAGACGCTCGCATTGGCCGGGTCCGCCGCGGCCAGGGTGTCGCGGATCGTCCGGACGTAGCGCATCGCCAGGGTCGGGTCGAGCCAGAGGTGCGGGTTACCGGCGGCGTGGCCGTGCTCGCCCTCGTCCGCGTGCTCGCCGGCGTCCGCGCCGACGTGGGCGGCGTGCTCCTCCAGTGTCTCGCCCTCATGGCCTTCGTGCAGTTCGCCAATGGCTTCGATCCCCTCGGCCAGGGTGACGACGGTCAGGTTCCGGATGTTCTGGGCGTCGACGAGGTGCTCGGCTTGCTCGTCGAAACCGAGCCCGTTCCAGATCGCCACGTTCGCCCCGAGGATTCTCTGAACGTCGCCGGGCGTCGGCTGGTAGGTATGCGGGTCGGCGCCGGACGGGACGATCGTCAGCACGTCGACGCGGTCGCCGCCGACCTGCTGGATGAAGTCGGCGAGGACGACGGTGCTGGTGACGACGCGCAGCCGTTGGTCCGACTGGGCGAGTGGGCCGCCGGACGCGAGCAACGGCGCGGCGACGAGCAGCGCGAGAGCGGCGAGGAGGGGCAGGAGCTTCAGCGGGGGCCGCATCGGGTACCTCCAGGAGCGCGGGATGGCCGGCCGCCCACGGGCGAGCCGGCGCTGTGCGTGGATGACGGCGCGGTGGTCCGCGCCGGCCGATAAATGAAACAACGTCTCAGTAGCGGCCGTCAAGCCGGGCTCGTCGGCGACCGTCGCGTCGCGAGCGCCGGCGCTGCGCCCGGGCCTGACACCCGGGGCGCCGACCGCGATGTCGGGGGCTTCGTTGCGGCCAAGGCGGCACGGCGAGTGGTCGAGGCGACGGACCTGGCGGAGCGGCCGCGCCGCTCCGCGCGGGTGTGGGCGACGGAAGGCCGCACCGGGCGGGTGAGGCCGCACCCGCCGGCATTCGAGCGCCGACGGGGCAGCACGGGTGGGCTACAATCGCCGGCGTGTGACATAAGCAGGGGAGGTCCACTCAAGTGACCATGACGCAGGGCTCCGGCACCGGGGCCCGGATCGATCAGCGCTGGAACCCGAGCACCTGGGGCAAGCCCGGAATGGTCGCCTTTTGCGGCCGCTTCCCGATGGATCCAACGACCAAGGCCGACCTGGCGGCCGGCGGCATCGAGCCGGTCGTGTCGCCGCTGGTCGACGATAACGGCAAGGTGCCCGACGTCGTCGCCGACGCCGACATGGTGATCCTGAGCGGCCAGGGCGGCTCGCCGGCGATCTTCGACCAGTTTCGCCGCGCCCGCTTCGTCCTGCGCCCATACGTCGGCTACGACGACATCGACGTCGATGCGCTCACCGAGCGCGGCATCCTCGTCGCGAACATCCCGGACACGTTCATCCAGGAAGTCGCCGACCAGGCGATGATGCTGATCCTGGCCTGCGTCCGCAAGACGCGGCAGATGGACCAGCTGGTCCGCTCCGGCGAGTGGGCGCGCGGGGCGAAGGCGCGCGAGCTGGCCAGGCCGATGCGCCGCCTCTCGACGATGACGCTCGGGCTGGTCGGGTTCGGCAACATCGCGCGGATGGTCGCCGAGCGGGCGAAGCCGTTCGGCTTCACGATCATCGCGGCCGATCCGTTCATCCCGGCCGAGGTGGCCCAGCAGGCGGGCGTCAAGCTCGTCTCGCTCGAGGAGCTGATGTCGACGGCCGACGTCATCTCGATCCACACGTTCCTGTCCAAGGACACGCGCGGCCTGATCAGCCGCGAGCTGATCGGCAGGATGAAGCCGGGCGCCTACCTCGTCAACACGGCCCGCGGTCCGATCGTCGACGAGCAGGCGCTGATCGAGGCGCTCCAGAACAATCGGATCGCCGGGGCGGGCCTCGACGTGATGGAGGTCGAGCCGCTGCCGGCCGAAAGCCCGCTCAACCGCCTCGAGAACGTGACGCTGGCGCCGCACCTCGCCAGCTACTCCGACGAAGGCGTGTACCTACACAACAGGCGGGTCGCCAAGATCGTGCTGGACGTCGCGAGCGGCAAGCTGCCGGAGCGGAAGATCGTCATCAACAAGAAGCTGTACGACGAGGTCGCCGCTCGCCCGGAGCTAGCGAACGTCGAGCAGGGCAGCGACTGGCAGCCGCTGGCCATCTAACGCGGTCCCGAGCGAAAGCCGCTTACGCAACGGCGACGAAGTGAGGCCGGCGCCCCGACCGGTCC
>JALYGH010000624.1 GCA_030777205.1 Chloroflexota bacterium | reverse complement strand
GAGTGGGTTCGGGCCGGTCCAGGTGCCGGCAGCGTCGATCACTGCCCTAGCCGGGACGAGATCCTCGGAACCGTCCGACGCGCGGACGTGCAGGACGAACGGCGCGTCCGCGCGGCCGGGGCTCTTGAGCTTGTCGTAGCCGGGACGGGTGACCGACAGGACGCGGGCGCCGAGACGAATCGCGGGCGCGAGGCGCGGGTGGCGAGCCAGCGGAGCGAGGTACTGATCGACGAGCTCGCGGCCGGTCGGGAGGGCCTCCGCGGCCGGGGATACCCAGCCGGTCTCCGCGAGGAGTGCAGCGGCGGCCGGGTCGACGTTGAAGCCCCAGGGTGAGAAGAGGCGGACGTGCCCCCAGGCCAGGACGCTCGCGCCGACGCTCTCGGCGGCCTCGAGGACGGGCGGGCGCTCGCCACGCCGGACGAGGTGGGCGGCGGCGGCGAGGCCGACGGGGCCGGCCCCGATGACGGCGACGGGAAGGGATGACACGTTCACGGTGGACCTCCAGCGCGCTACGGCGCCGCCACGGGAACGACGAAGGGTTGTCATCCTGAGCACAGGCAGGATCTCCCGGATCGATTAGCGTGAGATCCCTCGCTGCACTCGGGATGACAGACACCTTGTCTCCCCGACGACGCGAACCGAGCGGTGTAGCCCGGCCGATTTATATCGACCGCAGTCTATATAGCCGCATCTTGCCACGTGACATCGATCTCTGTCAATATCTCACCATGAAAGTCGCCGCCCCGATCGCCGAGTGCTGTGGGACGCTCCTGCGCGGGCCGCTGGGCCAGGACGAGGCCGAGCGCCTCGCCGCCGCCCTCAAGGTCATCGCCGACCCGACCCGCCTGCGTCTCCTGAGCTTGCTCGCGAGCCAGCCCGGCGGCGAGGCGTGCGTCTGCGACCTGGTCGCCCCGCCCGACCTGAGCCAGCCGACGATCAGCCATCACCTGAAGGTGCTCCACGAGGCCGGGCAGCTCGCGCGCGCCCGCCGGGGCGCCTGGGTGTACTACCGCCTGCTCCCCGAGCGCCTGGAGCCCCTCCGCAACGCCCTCGGCGCCCCAGCGGCCCCAGTAGCCAGCGCGTCGTAGGTGGGGGACGACCACTCGTCATCCCCCACCTGCGATCTGCTGCTTACGGCCTCGCGTCGCGGCTCAGGTGAGCTGGCGGGCGAGCTCGGTGTAGTGGTCGAGGGCGGGCAGGACCGTGTCGACGTCGGCGGGCGGCAGACGGAACACGGCGCGCGTGACGCCGAGGCGGCGGTACTCCTCCAACGTGGATGGGTCCTCCGGGGCGCTGAAGACCGAGATCGGGACCGGGCCGCGCCCGCGCTCGGCCAGCAGGCGGTTCATGTCGGCGATCCGCTGCGCGAGCGGCGCGTCGCCGCGGTTCGCGCGCGGGATCCAGCCGTCGCCGTACTCCAGCAGCGCCTCGGTCGCCTTGGGGCCGTCGCCGCCGATGATGATCGGCGGGTGGGGCTTCTGGATCGGCTTCGGCCACTGCCAGATCGGATCGAAGTCGACGAACTCGCCGTGGTACTCCGCCACCTCGTTCGTCCAGATCGCCTTCATCGCCAGCACCCGTTCGCGCATCAGCCGCCAGCGCGTGCGGTACTCCGCCCCGTGGTTGGCCATCTCCTCGCGGTTCCAGCCGGCCCCGATCCCGAACTCGACGCGCCCGCCGGACAGGAAGTCGAGGCTGGCAACCTCCCGAGCGGTGACGATCGGGTCGCGCTGGATCAGCAAGGCGATGCCCGTCCCGAGCCTGAGGCGAGTCGTGACGGTGGCCGCGGCCGCGAGGGCGACGAACGGATCGAGGGTGTGCTTGTACTCCTCGGGCAGCTCGCCGCCGCCGGGGAACGGCGACTGGCGGCTGGTCGGGATGTGGGTGTGCTCGGGCAGCCACAGCGAGTCGAACCCGCGCGCCTCGGCCTCCCGCGCGAGGTCCGGCACCGGGATCGCGTAATCCGCCGGGAACATCGTCACGCCGAACTGCATCGCCATCCTCCTACCCCGCGCCGTCCGGTCGGGGCATGCCGGGGATGATCCCGCGCGAGCACCACGACGTCAAGCCCGGAGGCGATCAGCAAGAGTGGCCCTCTCGCCGAGGACGGGGTCGAGCCCCGGGGTCCGGGGGCGGATGCGCGGCGGGCGGCTACGGCTCCGGGTGGACCCTGCCATTCGAGCGGGCGACGAGTCGCTCGAGCATGTGCCGGGCGACGTGGTAGCTCGGCTGCTCTTCGAGCGCCTTGCGGAAGCACTCGATCGCCCGCGCCCGCTCCCCGCGAGCGGCGTAGATCTGACCGAGGTTGGCCCAGGGGAACGCCCGCGCCTCGTAACGCTCCGCCTTCACCGCGCGCTCCAGCCAGGGAATCGCCTCGTCGAGCTTGCCCTGCTGGATCAGGTACGCCCCGATGTCGTTGTACGGGTTGCCGTAGGTCGGGTCCGTCTCGATCGCCTTGTGGCACTCGGCGATGGCGTCCTCGACCCGGCCCTGCATGCTGTACGCCCAGCCCCGAAAGGTGTACGCCTCGGCAGTTGGGTACAGCTCGATCGAGCGGGTGAACGCGCCGATCGCGCCGTCGACGCGGTCGGTCTGGAGGAGGTGGGTACCCCACTCCCAGAGGTGGAGCGCCTCGGCACGTCGCGGGTCGTCCATCCCCTCCAGGGTACCCCGGACCGGCCTCCCTCGGCAGCCGTCGGGTTAGGCACGCAATCGCCCCAGGACTTCCTCAGCCGCCCGGGCGCCACTTGCGAGGGCGCCGTTCATCGTCGCCTGCCAGGGGTCGGTGTGCTCGCCGGCGAAGTGGAGCCGTCCCTCCGGACGGGCGAGCAGCGGACCGAAGCGGCGCATCTCGCCCGGGGCGAAATGCGAGTAGGCGTTGCCGAGCGCGGAGTCGGTCCAGAGCGCGGCGTGCCCGCCCTCGAAGTGGCGGCCGGAGCCGGGGTAGAGGCGCTCGAGGTGCCCCAGGCAAAACGATAGGCGCTCCTCGGCGTGCAGCTCGGTCAGGTACTTCGACGCGCGGCCGGCCGTGTAGACGGTCAGGATGCCCCGCTCGCCCGGCTGGCCGTGCGTCGCCTCGTAACTGGCCTGGATCGGCAGATCGGTCATCGCCCGGCCGCTCAGGCCGGCGTCGAGCCAGAACCGCCGCCGGAACTGGAGGAACACCTTGACGATCGTCGTGTAGCCGAGCCCGTCGATCGCCGCCTGCCGCTCCGGAGCGAAGCCCGGCCGGACCTCGATCCGTCGAAGCGCGGTCAGCGGCGTGGCCAGGACAGCGTACTGCGCCCGAATCGCTCCCGAACGCCCGGCGCCGCCCCGGCCGGCGTTCCGGCCGGCAGCCCCGTTTGCGGCAGCGGCATCCCCGCTCTGGCCCGCGGTGTAGTGGACGGTCACCGCGCGACCGTCCCGCTCGACCGCCGTGACCGGCGTCGCAAGATGGACGCGCTGGCCGAGCTCGGCCGCCATCGCCAGCGGTAGGCGATCGGCCCCGCCGCGCAGCCGCCCGTCGTCGCCATCGGTCGCGGCTTCCAACAGTCGCTCGTCGCGGGCGTACTGGAGCAGCGAGATCCGCTCCGGGCCGACGCCGTAGTCGACGCCAACCCAGGCGTCGCGGTGGGCGCGGGAGATCGGATCGAACCCGAGCCCGTCGAGCCAGTCCGCGTACGAGCGCGCATCGAGGTCGCGTGCCGCCGAGGCCCACGGTCGACAGGGGTCGTCGACGCGCGCCGTGAGCTGGCGCGTCGCGCGCTCGATCCGCTCAGCATCCGCGCGGAACCGCGCGCCCAGCTCCTCCAGCGACCGGGCACGCAGGACACGCCCGCCGAAGGCGAAGAGCCGCGGCCCGTCCGGCAGCGGGTGGAGATCGATGCCGTACGCGCGGGCGGCATCCTGCACGGCACGGTGGGCGGCCGAGACGAACTCGCCACCGGCCTCAGCGTACAGGCCGTCCGCGAACGGCTCGCGGAGCGTCAGCACCCGCCCGCCGACGCGGGGCCGAGCTTCGAGGACGCGGACATCCATCCCCGCGAGCGCCAGGGTCACGGCGGCACGTAGCCCGGCCAGTCCCGCGCCGACCACCACCACGTCGGCCTCGGATGGGGGAAAGGCCTCGCCCGATCGCGCCGTGTCGGGGAGCATCGTCAGCGCCGGCCCCGCCATTCCGGGGGACATCCCCGC
>JALYGH010000623.1 GCA_030777205.1 Chloroflexota bacterium | reverse complement strand
CTCGCGGAGCTCGACGCCGACCCGGTCCGCGTCCGCCAACTCTGCGGCTGGGACTGGCTCACCGGCGCCCTCGACGCCCTCCCGGCGCCTACCGAGAAAGCGGCGTGACCAGACGGAATTGGTATTACGTCTACATTCTCAGTAGCAAGACTCGTCGAGTGTACGTCGGAATGACCAACCATCTTGCCCGTCGTGTCGAGCAGCACAAGGCTCACGAGGTCGAGGGCTTTACGACGCGGTACAACATCGATCACCTCGTGTACTACGAGGTGACTGATGATGTGCACGCGGCGATCGAACGCGAGCACCAGATCAAGACCTGGCGACGGGAGAAGAAAGTGGCGCTGATCGAGTCCGTCAATCCGTCATGGCGTGACCTTGCCGTTGACGGGTTCGAAGCGTGAGATCCCTCGCTACGCTCGGGATGACAACTCCGAAACTTTGTGGAAGCGATGTACTGATTGACGTCATGTGGAACGCCACGAGGAGCGACCGATGCGCGAGCTGACTGTCCTCCCGGCGCGCCGGGCGACGGAGGCAGGCGAGGGCGCGCCCGGACTCGGCGACGTGGGCGGCGTCATTTCCGTCGTGCGGCCGAGCGGACCGGCCGACCGCGCCGGCGTGCGCGTCGGGGACCGGCTCGTCGCCATCGACGGCGTCGTGCCGCGCGACCTGACCGATGTCCGCTTCGAGACCCAGGGGCGGCCGGTCGTCACCCTCGACCTGCTGCGGAACGGCGAGCTGCACAGCGTCGACGTCGGCCTGGAGGACGAGCTGGACGTCGGCCTCGACTTCGAGCAGCCGACGTTTGACGGCCTCCGCCAGTGCAACAACAACTGCGAGTTCTGCTTCATCCGCGGCCTGCCGAAGGGGCTCCGTCGGTCGCTGTACGTGCGGGACGACGACTACCGCTACTCGTTCCTCTTCGGCAGCTTCATCACCCTGACAAACCTCGAGCAGGACGACTGGCATCGCATCGCCTACCAGCGACTTTCGCCGCTGCGGGTCTCGGTGCACGCCACCGACCCCGAGGTGCGGGCGCGGCTGCTCGCCCACCCCGGGGCGCCGCCGATCCTGCCCCAGCTCGCGTGGCTCGGACGGGCCGGGGTACACGTCCATGCCCAGGTCGTGCTCTGTCCGGGCATCAACGACGGCCCGGTGCTGGAGCGGACCGTCGCTGACCTGGCGGGCCTGGGCGACGTCGTGGAGTCGGTGGCCGTGGTGCCGGTCGGGATCAGCGAGCACCTCCGCGTCCGCGACATCCGCGCCGTCACGGCCGATGATGCCCGCGCCGCCCTGGACGTCATCCTGCGGTGGAACAAGCGGTTCCGCACGTCGCTCGGGCGAGGGTTCGTCTATCCGAGCGACGAGCTGTTCCTGCTGGCCGATCGACGGCTGCCCGGGCCGCGCTTCTACGAAGGCTTCCCGCAGCTTCAGAACGGGGTCGGCCTCGTGCGGGTCATGCTGGACGACTGGCGGCGCAGCCGTCGGAAGATGCCCGCCGCGCTCCCAGCGGCTCGCCGGGTCGCCTGGCTGAGCGGGAAGGCGGCGGCGCCGGCCCTCCGACAGATCGCCGAGGACTTCCGCTCCGTTGAGGGGCTCAGGGTCGACGTGCGGGTCGTCGAGAACACGCTGTTCGGCTCGGCCATCAGCGTGTCCGGCCTGATGAGCGGCCGCGACATCGTCTGCACGTTGGCTGAAAGATTTGCGGATCTCGCCATCCTGCCGCGCAGTGCCTTCGGCTTCGAGGGCGAGAAGACGCTCGACGACTGGACGGTCGACCAGATCGAGCGCGAGGCCGGCGTGCCGATTCGCCTCGGCCGAACGGCGGCGGACCTGCTCGCCCTGACGACGGGGTAGCCCGAAGCACTCGCCACCGGGACCCGGGCCGGCGGCCTGGTCCGCGTCGTGCGGCAGGCCACCATAGCCACCGTTCGGAGGTCGACCATGACCGCGCCTGACCCCCCGTCGGCGCCTCGGGACACCTCGCCCTCGTCCGATGACCACGCGCCCGCCGCGTACGAGGACCGCCCGCCCGAGCAGCCGAACCCGAGCCTCAACCGCGCGGCGCGCAGCGGGCGCCCGACCGAGGACGAGGAGCTGCTGCTCGGGCCGCCGGCCCGCGACGCGGCGTTCGTCCACACCGACCCCTGGCGCGTGCTGCGGATCACCGGCGAGTTCGTCGCCGGCTTCGACGCCCTCGCCGACGTCGGCCCGGCCGTGTCGATCTTCGGCTCGGCGCGCGTCGCCCCGCGCGACCCGCTCTACAGGCTGGCGGTAGCGGTGGCGCGGCGGCTGGCGCGGGCCGGCTTCGCGATCATCACCGGCGGCGGCCCGGGGCTCATGGAGGCGGCCAATCGCGGGGCGCGCGAGGGGAAGGGGCGCTCGCTCGGCTGCGCGATCGAGCTGCCGACGGAGCAGGCGACCAACCCGTTCGTCGACGAGGCGGTCAACTTCCGCTACTTCTTCGTCCGCAAGACGATGTTCGTCAAGTACGCCCAGGCGTTCGTCATCCTGCCGGGCGGCTTCGGGACGCTCGACGAGCTGTTCGAGGCGCTGACGCTGATCCAGACCCGCAAGATCAGGCACTTCCCGGTCGTCCTGGTCGGCACCGACTACTGGGCCGGCCTGCTCGACTGGATCCGGCGGACCGCGCTGGAGCGGCGGATGATCGCCGAGGAGGACCTCGCGCTGCTGGCCTGCACCGACGACCCGGCCGAGGTCGAGCGGATCGTCGTCGAGTGCTACCGCCGGCACTGCGAGGAGGCCCCGTCCGCGCCGAAGATCCCCGGCTAGCCGGCGGGCGCCGCCTCGGATGCGGGGAGGCAAGCGGAACCCCCGCTCCCGTGGAGGGAGCGGGGGTCAACTGATGGGGCTGACGGGCGGAGCAGGCGATTAGTGTCGGCTACCGAGGCTCCCGGTCCGGTCAGCGACACGATCGCGGGCGTCCGCGTGGTGGAACCAGCCGAAGTACGCGGCGATGGCCGCGGTGGCAGCGTGCAGCCAGATGTCGTGGCTGAACAGCGGAACGAGGCCGAACGTCGTATTGAGGACCGGGATGAAGCCCATCACGGCGAACAGCGCGTAGACCACCGCCAGGCCGCGCGCAAAGGTCCGCGAGGCGGCGATGCCGCCCGTGTACGCGAAGATGCCCCAGGCGCCGATCGCCAGGTGCACCAGGTTGTGGAGCACGTTCACCGGAAACAGGCCCATCAAGTAGCCGTAGAAGCTGTCCACCGCGAGCGGCGGTGCACCGGGCGGCACGGGCTGGAGCAAACCCGGAACGAAGCCCATCAGGCCGACGAGGGCGTAGACCACGCCGGCGGCGATCGCGAAGTACCGAATCGCCATGTTGACCCTCCTTTTCGGTTCAGCGAGCACGAATGAGAGCGGACGTCCGCGGACATCCGTGCAGCAAGGAGGGCAGGAGGCGTGCCGGATCTGGGACTTCCGCTCGGCTCGACTGCCAGGTTGTGTATCTATGCACGGCCGTGGTCGTCCGCGTGCATCTCGCGGTACTCGCTCGGGGTCGGCGGCTTCCCGATCAACAGGCCGCCGATGATCGCCACGACCGCGGGCGCGACGTCGAAGAGGCTGGCCGAGAGCGCCGGGGCAAGCTCCTGGGCGTCCGCGAGGAAGCCGGATGCGAGCCCACCGAGGATGTGGATGCCGGCCGCGATCAGGATCACCGTGCGGGCAAGCGACCAGCGCTTGTCCGCCAGGAAGAACCCGGCGAGGTAAGCGATGGCCACGACGACGGCCCCCAGGCCCCAGGCGGTGCCGAGATAGCCACGTCCCTGGGGGACTGCGATCGGCCACATGACGACGGCGAACGTGAACACGGCAGCGACGAGCGTCAGGATGGCGCCGATGTTGTTGCGCTTGGATTCCCAGAACCGCACCGAGGGCGGTGGGGCCGCCGGCGGCGCGCTGACACGATCGGTCGGGGGAGGAGTAGGCGACGTGCTCATATGGTTCGTCTCCCAACGAGGACTACGCTAATGCCGATGAATCCCGGCTCGTCCGCGAGACGGATACGAGGCACCGATGCTCGCCACTCGCTCGGCGGCCTGCTGCCGGTCCGCGCACTGTCCCCGGGCGCAGAAAGTGTGCCGGGAGCCGTTGACGGGCATGCCGCTTGCTTGCCACATCGACGTCGACGTGACGTTCGGCAGACGGGCCCCGGTGACGAGGGTGAAGAGTCCTGGAGGGACAGCGACATGAACTGGCTACGCGATGACGGCGGGCGCGAGGTGATCGACACCCGGCCGATCATGACCGATGAGGAGTGCGGCGAGTCGGAGGCGGCCGAGACCTGGCGACCGCGCCTGGATATCGGCATGTACGTCCGAGGCTTGGCCGGCGAGGAGATCGGGCAGGTGAAGGAGATCCGCTCCGGCAGCTTCCTCGTCGACCGCGTGGGCGGCGAGCCGGTGGTCCTGCCTTACGAGCGGATCGACACGCTCGACGGGGATCGCATCCTCCTCAACGTGGCGGCCGCGGAACTGGAGGAGGCCCGGGCGCCTCGCTCGTCGTTCACCGACGTGCCGAGCGCGGGCGACATGCGCTGACGATACTCCGGTCGGCCGGTGCGTCCGCGGAGCCGGGCCGCCGCCCGCGGCGGCCCGGCCAAGCCCGAACGACGCCCGCGTCACCGCCACACTCCCCGCACGACGAGGTTCAGCCCGGTTAGCGCGATCAGCACCAGCACCAGCCGGCGAAACAGCAGCGGATCGATGTGGTCGTGGAGGCGCGTGCCGATCCAGAGACCGATCGCGTTCGGGAGGCAGGTCGCGAGGGCGAGAAGCAGGATGGGGACCTCATAGAGGCCGAGGCGGACGTAGCTGGCGACCTGGGTGACCCCGCCGAAGGTGTAGAGCATCGACACGAAGAAGACGAACTCGCGCTTCGCGAGGTGGAGCGCGTGGACGTACGAGACGATCGGCGGGGCGAAGATGCTCGTGCTCCCGCCGAGCAGGCCGCCGGCCAGCCCCATCGGGAAGGCCAGGTAGCGCTCGAGGCGGGTCGGCACGGCCAGGTTCGGCTTCGCCGTGCCAACCAGGGCGAACGCCATCGCAGCCAGCCCGACGACGATGCCGAGCGTCGCGGCGTCCAGGCTGGCGAGTAGCAACGCCCCGCCCACGGTGCCCAGGAGCAGCCCCAGCAGCATCGGGGCGAGTCGGCGGGAGGTCGGCCAGCTTCCGCCGCCGCGGAGCGCCATCCCGACGTTGCCGAACAGTGACGCGAGCGAGAGGACCAGGACGGCCGTCCGTGGGTCCACGACGGTGGCGATCACGGGCGTCGCGACCAGCGGGAAGCCGAAGCCGATCGCGCCCTTGACGACCGCCGCTGCGCCGATCACGAGCATGACGACCGCCAGTCTGGCCCAGTCGAGGTCGATCACCGGACGCGGCCCGTGGTCGGGCGAATCGCCGAGATGGTTCGTTCACCTCGCGTGGGCACCATGCAGCGAGGATCGCACAGTGACCGCGACGTCGGCATCCCCCGCGAGCGGCCGACCCGACGACCGGACCGACGGGGGCGGCCCACCAGTATGATGGGCGCCCCCGTCGGCACCGGTGGTCAGTTCGTCAGTTCGCGACGATGTTGACGATCTTGCCCGGGACGTAGATCACGCGGCGGATCGTCTGGCCGGCGACGAGCTGCTTGATGCGCGGCAGCTCGAGCGCCCGGGCCTTGACCGCCTCCTGGTCGTCCTTCATGGAGACCGGCACCGTCAGCTCGCCGCGCGGCTTGCCGTTCAGCGTGACAGGCAGCGTCAGCTCATCCTCGGCGGCCAGCGCCTCGTCCCAGGTCGGCCAGGGCTGCTGGTGGACGCTGTACGGCCGGCCGAGGTGGTTCGTCCAGAGCTCCTCGGCGAGGTGCGGGGCGCTCGGGGCGAGCATCAGCACCAGGTCGCGGCACGTCTCGTCCCAGGCCTCGTCCGAGACCAGGCCGCGCGCGTCCTGCATCACGTTCGTCAGCGTCATCAGCTTGGCCAGCATCGTATTGAAGCGGAACTTCTCCAGGTCGTCGGTGACGGCGCGGATCGTCTGGTGGAGCGCGCGCCGCAGCTTCGTGTCGGCCTCCGGGCTGACGGCGTGGACGGTCCGCGGCTCGGACACCAGCGACCAGACCCGGTTCAGGAACTTGTGGACTCCGTTGATGCCCTGCGGGTTCCAGGGGCCGCCGCCCTCCCACGGCCCGATGAACATCAGGTAGCAGCGGACGGTGTCGGCGCCCATCGTGCGGACGTAGTCGTCCGGGTTGACGACGTTGCCGCGGCTCTTGCTCATCCGGAAGCCATCGGGGCCGAGGATGATGCCCTGGTTGAACAGCCGCTTGAACGGCTCGGAGAAGTCGACCAGCCCCAGGTCGCGCAGGACGCGGGTGAAGAAGCGCGAGTAGAGCAGGTGCATGACGGCGTGCTCGACGCCGCCCATGTACTGGTCGACCGGCATCCAGTACGCGACCTTCTCCGGGTCGAAGCCGGGCGGTCGGTCGTAGTCTGGGTCCGGGTAGCGCAGGAAGT
>JALYGH010000622.1 GCA_030777205.1 Chloroflexota bacterium | reverse complement strand
CCTCCCGCCATTCCGTACGCTCGTCAGTAGCTCGCGTAGGTCTGGTACGCGCCGAAGCTCGGCTTCCGCGCGCCGCCACCGTCCGTCAGGCCGTGGAAGAGGTCGGCCTCCGGCACGTCCTGGCTATTGAACCAGAATCCCCGCTCGACGAAGCTGGTCGCGGAAAACGTCTGGAACGCGATCCGAAGATTGTCCGCCTGGGCGTCCGGTGCGACGTAGTCCGGGCGCGTCTGCCAGCCGACCTCGCCAACCACCGTCTTCTTCTGGTCTGCGGCCGCGCCCTCGTAGCCGGCGTAGGCGTTCCGAAGCTCCTGCAAGTGCGTCGTGAGCTTGTTGCTGGTTGTCGAGCCTCCCTGGTCGACGTAGAGGGTCTGGCCGACGCGGTCGAGCGGGTATGGCCGGGTCCAGCCCGCCTTGGCGATCCCGAGGTCGTATGTGGAGCAGAGGTAGTCGGAGCCGCTCGGCACGGTCTTCGGGCAGCTCGTGGCGGTGATAGCGGTGAGCTCGGGATTGGCCTGGTTGGGCCGCCCGCGTTCCAGCCGCGTGCCGCGTAGGTGACCGCGCCGGATGACCGGCACTCGCCGACCGTCAACGACCGCCGTGGTGGCGTGCCCCTCCGGGTCGTGCCCGAAGATCGAACCGGCGATCACCACGCTCGCCGTGCCCGGCTGGATCGCCTTGATCTCGGCGTACGATCACTTGAGAAGCCAGGCAAAGTTCGAGGGGTGGATGTAGCTGCCGCCGGTCGGTGTGTCCGTCCCATCCAAGTAATGGTAGGCGTTCGGCTCGTTCCAGATTTCCCAGTGGTCGATGCTGCCCCGGTAGCGGCCCACGACGACGCGGACCGCCTTCTGGGCGAAGTCCTGGATGTAGGCGTTGTCGCCGGTGCCCCGCCGGGTGGTCTCGGCGCTGTTGGCGGTCCACTGGGCCTGGCCGCCCGGCCACGACTCGTTCGAGAGCAGCCCGACGATCCGAAGGCCGCGGGCGTGGGCCCCTTGGACGATCTGGTCATACACGTCGAGGGCCGTGCGGCCGTCTGCCCCGGAGCAGCGGGTGCGCGATGTCCAGTCCTTGAAGCAGGCGCCGAGGCGGAAGTTGACCCGGACCCACCCAGCGCCGGCCTGCTGCATCTCGTAGAACTGCGAGGATAGGGAGTGCTCGAAGCTGATCTTGCCCTGGTCGTTGACGGCCCAGCCGCCCTGAAGCCCCTGGTTGCCCTGCGCGGCGAGCGCGGTTGGCGGCTCGGCGAGGGGGAGCGCCAGCAGGGCTGCCAGGAGCAGCACGAGGAGGAATCGGCTGGGGGTCCGGACCATCGGCTGCCGCATCGTGGCTCCTCGAGATCGGGATGCTGCCTTCGGGAGCGCCGGACCCAGATTTCGAGCGCCGGCGGCGAAGCGCGCCGATGATACGAGCGGCGTTAATACTTTTGCAAGAGAAGTAGCGTACCGGGGCCGCCCCGGCCGTGTGGGATCAGGTGGCGCGGGCGGCTGGGTGGGGCGCCGCGCAGGCTGATGCCGGCTTCGACATCCTCCGAGATTGGGCGGACGACGAGGATGCCGGCGTCGCACCGCATGCCGTACATACTCGTCAGAAGGAACTTGGGCCGACCCAGGGGGATTGATGACCGCCACGCCGACTCGCGCCGCCGGCCCGGTCGACACGACCGCGAGCCCGTATGCCACCTGGAAAGCGCTCCGTGCCGACGCGGTGACGATCGGCGGGGGGATCTGGGCGAAGCGCCAGGCGGTCAACCGCGACTCCGCGCTGCCGCACGGCTTCCGGATGCTCGAAGCGGCCGGCAACTTCGAGGATCTCCGCATCGCGGCCGGGCGCTCCGACGCCCCCTATCGCGGCCCGGTGTTCATGGACTCCGACGTCTACAAGTGGATCGAGGCGGCGAGCTTCGAGCTGGCGCGCCGCCCGAGCGACGAACTGGCGACGCTGGTGGAGCGGGCGACCGAGCTGGTCGAGGCGGCCCAGCAAGATGACGGCTACCTGAACTCGTACTACCAGGTCGTGGCGCCCGACCGACGCTGGACGGAATTCGACCACGGCCACGAGCTGTACTGCGCCGGCCACTTGATCCAGGCGGCGGTGGCCCACCACCGCGCGACCGGCAGCGACCGCCTGCTGCGCGTCGCCCGCCGCTTCGCCGACCACATCGACGGGCTGTTCGGTCCCGGCCGGCAGGGGGCAACCTGCGGCCACCCGGAGATCGAGATGGCGCTCGTCAAGCTGTACCGCGAGACGTGCGAGCGCCGCTACCTCGACCTGGCCGGGGCGTTCGTCGACCGGCGCGGCCACGGCTGGCTCGGCCCGGGCGGGCGCTTCAACAGCTCGGCGTACTACCAGGACCGGGTGCCGGTCCGCGAGACGACCGAGCTGGAGGGCCACGCCGTCCGCGCGCTCTACCTGACCGCCGGCGTGACCGACCTCTACCTCGAGACCGGCGAGCGGGCGCTGCTCGACGCGCTCGAGCGGCAGTGGCAGGACCTGGTGACGCGGAAGCTGTACGTCACCGGCGGCGTCGGCTCGCGCCACCACGCCGAGGCGGTCGGCCAGCCGTACGAGCTGCCGAACGAGCTGGCCTACTGCGAGACGTGCGCGGCGATCGCGAGCGTGCTGTGGTGCTGGCGGATGCTCCAGGCGACCGGCGAGGCCCGCTTCGCCGACCTCGCCGAGCGGACGCTGTACAACGCGGTGCTCTCCGGCATCTCGCTCGATGGCGAGCGGTACTCCTACGTCAACCCGCTGGCAAACAACGGCGCCGAGGAGCACCTCCACCGAGGCGGTCCGCGCCGCAAGCCCTGGCACAACGTCGCCTGCTGCCCGCCAAACGTCATGCGGCTGTTCGCGTCGCTCGGCCACTACGTCGCGACGCGCGATGACCAGGGACTCCAGGTCCACCAGTACGGCCCGGTCCGAATCGCGACCGACCTCGGGTCCGGGCAGGCGGTCGCCCTGCGGATGGCGGGTGACTACCCCTGGGACGGGCGCATCCGCCTGACGATCGAGGACGCCGACGGGCGCCCGTGGACCCTGAGCCTCCGCGTCCCCGCCTGGTGCGACGGCGCAACTGCCCGCGTCAACGGCGAGGAGGTCGAGGCGGCGCCGGGCCCGAACGGTTACCTGCGGATCGAGCGTCCGTGGTCGCGCGGGGACGTGGCCGAGCTGGACCTGCCGATGGCGCCGCGGCTGATCGAGGCTCGCCCGTGGATCGAGTCGACGCGCGGCTGCGTTGCGATCGAGCACGGCCCGCTGGTGTACTGCCTGGAGCAGGCCGATCAGCAGGCGCCGGTCTACGACCTAGAGATCGACGCGACGGCGCCGCTGGAGACGACCTGGCGGCCGGACCTGCTCGATGGCGTGAGCGTCGTGCGGGCGGCCGGCTTCCGGATCGACCGCTCCGCCTGGCAGGATCGGCTCTACCGCCCGCTCGCCTCCGGCGATAGCTCGGGAGGTCGTCCGGCCGAGTTGACGGCCATCCCATACTACGCCTGGGCGAACCGCGAGCCGGGCGCGATGCGGGTCTGGATCCCGCGCGGATAGGCCAGGTCCGTCCTCGCCGGCAAGCCAGGCGCCCGCCCGTAACCGGCGGTCACCCGGAGAAGCGCTACCCAATCCCGAGACGCTCGCAGGTCTCGGCCAGCTCGCGGGCCGTCAACTCGTCGAGCGGGTCGGACGGCGCGCGGACGTGGGCGGACTTGATGACGCCGCGCCGCCGCAGGATCTCCTTGTGGATCGTGTGCCCGAGTCCCAGGCCGGCCGTGGAGATCCGGATGAGCGGGGCGAGCTGGCGATCGAAGATCTCGCGGGCGCCGTCCGCGTCGCCGGCCTGCCAGCGGTCCCAGACCACGACGAACTCGCGCGGCGTGCTCGGCCAGGGCATCGTCCCGACCGAGCCTCGGCGCAGCTCCTCGACGAAGTACGTCCCGGCCGAGCCGCCGAAGATCGTCACCAGGCCGCGGCCGGCCTGCACGGCCTCCTGCACCTTCTGGGGGTTCGGCGGGCTCTCGATCTTGGCGTAGCGGACCCGCTCGCTCTCCTCGGCGATCTGCCGGATCAGTGGCGCGGCGACCGGCACGTAGCTGGTGTCCTGGATGAAGACCGGAACGCTTACGGCGTCCGAGATCGCCTTGAAGTACGAGCGCATCCCGGCTCCCGAGACGCCCATCGTCGGCGGCATGCACATCACGGCCGCCGCGCCGAGCTCCTCGGCCTGCCGGCTGTAGAGCGCGGCCACCACGTTGGACTGCGCGCCGGTGTTCACGACGACCGGCACGCGGCCCCGGACCTGCTCGACGACGACAGTCGTCACCCGCCGGCGCTCGTCCTCGGTCAGCTTCAGGAACTCGCTACCGAGCGCGAGCCCGAGGCCGTGGACGCCGTTCGCCAGGTTGAACTCGACGACGCTCCGCAGGTCGTCCTCGTCGATCCGCCCGTCTTCGTCGAACGGCGTCACGAGGATCGGGAACACCCCGCGCATGACTGCATCGGCCATCCGTCCGCCTCCTGTCGTCGCGCCGCCGGACGCGCCGCCGGGCGCGACCGGCAGGGTACCGGCCGCGACCCGGCCTGTCAATGCCCCGAGGCCCTTGCGGTGCCGTCCTCGCGCCCGATACTCCGGTCGGCGTGGCCGAGGAGCTAAGGGTGCTCTTGCCGCGGCTGCACGTCCACCTCGCGCGCCACAGCCTCGAAGGGCTCGGGCCGGTCCGACTGGAGAACGGCGCTCGATTCGCCAATGTCGAGCTGGCGCTCAGGCCCGCACCCAGCAGGAGTCCGCCACCGTGCAGACCAGGTGGTATCGTCCTGAGCGCGGCGAAGAGATTCGTGCCGGTTGACCCGCGAGTCCGGAGAAGATGACCGATTGATTCCTGGGGAGACGGCCTGAAGGCGCCGATCAGCCTCGGGCAGTAGGTCAGGCGGTGAGGCGGTCTGCCGCGCGGCTCGTGCGCATGGGACCCGCCCCACGGCTACTACCTCTGAAGGGCCAGTTTCACAGCCCTCGGAGGAAGCGTGCTGCCTGATCACCTCCCCGCCACTGTCAATCGCCCCCTCGCACCGATCGCGGGAGAAGCAGGCGGCGGGCACACAACGAAAATGAGGAAACGAACCCAATCCGCTCCTGGTACGCCGCGAAGCGTGTCCACCCGGGTACCACTTTTGTCCACGCAGGTACCATCCGGTTACCACCCAGTTCACGCCGGTGACCATCGTGCATCGGGGCTTTCGCGCCGGAAACGGTGCCAACGTGGTACCACGGGGCGGCAGTGGGTCATCCCATGGCCAGCCGGGGAGCGCTTGAGCTACGGCCACCCAGACCCACGTCGCGGCTGCGAGTGGCGGCGCGAGCGGCGCTCAGTCGGTCCGAGCGGCGCCCACTCGGTCCAGACGGGCCGCCGCCACGATCATCAGCACCGCGCCCGTGGCGAAGCAGCCAAGCACCGGCTGGATCGCGTGCGACGCCGCGTAGAAGGCGAGCATGCCGAGGCAGACCGTCGCGGCCAGCGACGCGATCAGGACGCCCGTGCAGAACACGGCGATCCAGGCGCTTTCGGCACGCTGCGGCGTCGACCGTTCCATCGGTGCCGATTCTAGCCCACCCGTTCGTCGCCGTCATCAATCGTTCGGGTGACCCGGGTCGCTGCCGGTGCGCGAGCGTTGCCCCGACCTGGTGCGCTCCCTATGATGGCAGCATGGTTCGCGGCGGCGGGCACCGTCGCGTGCTACGGGAGGGAGCATGACCGCGAGCGAGACGCTGGCGTCCGCCTGGACCGAGTTCGACCTCTTCAACCCGACGCCCGAGCACGGCCTGCTGCGCGACACGCTCCGCCAGTTCGTCCGCGAGCACGTCGAGCCACAAGCCCTCGAGCATGACCGCGCCGAGACCTTCAACCGCGGCCTCTTCCAGCGGTGCGCCGACCTCGACCTCCTCGGGCTGACCATCCCGGTCGAGCACGGCGGGGCCGGTATGGATGCCGTCGCGGCCGTGATCGTCCACGAGGAGCTATCGACCGCCGATCCCGGCTTCTGCCTGGCTTACCTCGCCCACAGCATCCTGTTCGTCAACAACCTGAACCAGAACGGCAACGACGACCAACGCCGCCGCTACCTCCCGCCGACGATCCGCGGCGAGTGGGTCGGCGGGATGGGGATGAGCGAGCCGGAGGGCGGCACCGACGTCCTCGGGATGCGCACGACCGCCCGGCGCGACGGAGACCGCTACGTCCTAGACGGTCGCAAGATGTGGATCACGAACGGCGCCCTCGACGACCGCACCCTCGGCGACGTGTTCCTGATCTACGCCAAGACCGGCCCGGGCGCGCTGTCGACGTTCGTCGTCGAGCAGGGCTTCCCGGGCTTCTCGCTCGGCCAGAAGATCAAGAACAAGCTCGGCTGCCGAGCCTCGACGACGGCCGAGCTCGTGTTCGACGGCTGCGTGGTCCCGGCCGAGAACCGGCTCGGCGAGGAGGGCGAGAGCGTCGTTCACATGATGCGCAACCTCGAGCTGGAGCGGGTCACCCTGGCCGGCATGTCGCTCGGCATCGCGATGCGCTGCCTGCGCGAGATGGTCCGCTACGCCGACGAGCGCGTCGCGTTCGGCCGCCCGATCCGCGACTTCGGCCAGATCCAGCGCCACATCGCCGACTCGTACGCCCACTGGAAGGCGGCCCGCTCCTACGTTTACGACGTCGCGCGGCGGATGGACCTGGGCCAGGCGGGCAACCGCGTCGACTCGGACGGCGTCAAGCTGGTCGCCTCGACGATGGCGAAGGAGGTCGCCGACCGCGCGATCCAGGTGCTCGGCGGCTACGGCTACGTCGGCGAGTTCGTCGTCGAGCGGCTCTGGCGGGACTCGAAGCTGCTCGAGATCGGCGGCGGCACGCTCGAGGCGCACCAGAAGAACATCACCCGCGACCTCTCCCGCTCACGGGACGTCCTGCTGCGGTAACGGCGGCACGCTTGGATGCGGCAGCCGGTCGACGGCGCCAACGCCGCCACGACCCGCGAAAGCCGAGCCGATGAGCCGTCCAGGTGCGGACGCCGAGTTTAGCTCCTCGGTCATCCGGCGCACCCCGCCTTGTCATCCTGCGCGCCAGCGAAGGACCTACAGACTCACCAGCACCGCGACTCGCTTGTTGACTCAGTCCGTGGATCCTTCGCTGGCGCGCAGGATGACAAGGCGGGGTGCGCCGGACAGCAGCGACGCGACTGACGGGGTTCCGAGCCGATACGAGGCCGGTCGTTACCGCCGTCTTCGCTCCCACGCCTCCGGGTTGAGCAGGCCGTGCGGCTGCTCCCCCCGGGCGGCCGCGATGACCTGCTCCACCACCATGACGCTGCTGACCGCCTGGGCCTCGTGGGTCGAGCCGGCCACGTGCGGCGTCAGCACGACGTTGTCGAGCGCCTCGAAGCGGTCGTCTTCCGGTGGCTCCTTCTCGCGAACGTCCAGGCCGGCCCCGGCCAGCTTGCCGGTCGTCAGCGCCTCGTAGAGCGCGTCCTCGTCGACCAGGGCGCCGCGCGCCGTGTTGACCAGCACGGCCGTCGGCTTCATCAGCGCCAGCCGCTCGCGGTTCATCAGCGCCCGGTTGTCGCCGGGCGCGTGGAGCGTCACGAAGTCCGCCCGCCGCAAGAGGTCGTCCAGGTCGTCGACCAGCTCGACGTTCCACTTCGCGCAGAACTCGCGATCGGGGTACGGCTCGTACGCCAGCACCTTCATCTCGAAGCCGTACGCTCGCTGGGCAACGCCCTTGCCGATCCGCCCGAGCCCGACGACGCCGAGCGTCTTCTGCCAGACGTCGCGAGCGAGCGGCCGGGACCACCTCCGGCTCCGGGCAACCTTGTCCAGCTCGACGACCCGCCGCGAGACGGACAGCAGCAGGGCGAAAGCGTGGTCGGCGACCGCCCAATGGTTCGAGCCCTGGGTGGTGGTGACCAGCACACCGTTATCGGTCGCGGCCGGGACGTCGACCGTCTCGTAGCCGACGCCCCAGCGGGCCACGTGCTTCAGCGTGTCGGCCCGCTCCAGCACGGCGCGGGTGTACCGCTCGTTGGACGAGGCGATCACCGCGTCGTGGCCCTGGACCAGCTCGACGACCTCCTCCTCGTCCGGCCGACCGCCCGACCAGCGGTGCGTCCGCACCTCCCAGCCGGCATCGCGCAGCGGCTGGAAGCGCGGATCGTCGGCCCCCCGCGCCCCGGGCGCGGTGATCAGTACCTTCGGCATCGTTCCCCCTTTGCTTCCCCTTCACGCTCGGGCTTGTCCTACCGCCGGCGGTGGTCCCACGCCTCCGGGTTGAGCAGGCCGTGCGGCCGCTCGCCGCACGCCGCCTGGAGCACGCTCTCGACGGCCATCGCGCTCATCGCCTCGCCCGTCTCGACGGTCACGCCGGCGATGTGGGCGGTGAGGATCACGTTCGGCAGGTCGTTGAAGCGGGTATCGGTCGGCGGCTCCTGCTCGCGGACGTCGAGGCCCGCGCCACCCAGCTTGCCGGCCGTCAGCGCCGCGTACAGCGCGTCCTCGTCGATTAGCGAGCCGCGCGCCGTGTTCACGAGGTACGCCGTCGGCTTCATCAGCGCCAGCCGCTCGGCGTCGATCAGGTGGACGTTCTCGCCGCCCCCCGGTGCGTGGAGCGTGACGAAGTCGGCGCGGTGGAGCAGATCCTCCAGCGACACCAGCTCGACGTTCCACCTCGCGCAGAACTCCCGATCCGGGTACGGCTCGTACGCCAGCACCTTCATCCGGAACCCGCTCGCCCGCTCCGCCACGCCCTTGCCGATCCGCCCGAGGCCCACGATCCCGAGCGTCTTCTGCCAGATGTCGCGGCCGGGCGGCCGCCGCCACTCGCCCCGGCGTACCAGCGCGTCGTTCTCGACGACCCGCCGCGCGAGCGCCAGCATCAGTGCGAACGCATGGTCGGCGACGCCCCAGTCGTTGGCGCCCTGGGTCGTCGTCACCAGCACCCCCAGCTCCGTCGCGGCCGGCACGTCAACCTGATCGAAGCCGACGCCCCAGCGGGCGACGTGCTTGAGCGTATCGGCCCGCTCGAGGACCATCCTGGTGTACGGCTCGGACGAGGCGATGACCGCGTCCGCGCCCTGGACGATCTCCAGCAACTGCTCGGGGCTGGCGAATGCGCCGCTCGGCTCGTGCGCGACCGACCAGCCGGCCTCGTGGAGCGGGGTGAGGCGTGGATCATCGACGCCCGTCACGGACGGCTGGGTCACGACGATCTTCGGCATACTCATCTCCTGTCTTGCGACTCCCCGGCCCCAGGGTCGCGGCCGGGGGCTTTCTGGAGTAGGTATCGCGGGGCGGGGGAGGCGGCCGATCCGGCCTGGCC
>JALYGH010000621.1 GCA_030777205.1 Chloroflexota bacterium | reverse complement strand
CCTCGAACAGGTCGGTCGCGCCGGCGAAATCCCCGCGGTCGCGCGCGATGAGCCCGAGGTTGTTGAGCGAGCCGGCGATGCCTCGCCGGTCCCCAAGCTCGCGGCGGATCTCCAGGCTTTCCTGGTGGCACGCTTCGGCAGCCGCGTAGTCGCCCTGGTTGTAGGCCAGGTTGCCGGCGCCGTTGAGCGCGAGCGCCCGGGTGGCCGTCCGTACCCGTGCCTCCGGCAGCGGCAGCAGGCGCGCCAGCCAGTCTCGGCCCTCGGTGAAGTAGGCGCGGACGTACCAGAACCGCCAGAGAGTGGCCGCCAGGCGCAGGCCGCTGCCGGTGTCGTGCTCCGTGCACCACTGAAGGGCGGCACGGAGGTTGTCGTGCTCGAGGTCGAGCCGGTCCAGCCACCGCGCCTGGTCCGGCCCGGTAAGCCGTGCTTCGGCGTCCTCGGTGAGCGCGAGATAGTACGCGGCGTGGCGACGCCGGGCGTCGTCGAGGTCGCCGCTGGCCTCGAGCTGCTCCAGGCCGTACTCGCGGATTGTGTCGAGCATCGCGTAGCGCGGCTCGTCGTCGGGGTGCTCGACGGTCCGCAGGAGGCTCTTGTCGAGCAGCGAGGCGAGTCCTTCCAGGACGTCGACCTCGGGCACGATGACCCGGCAGACCGCCTCGGCGGCGTCGAGGCCAATCCCCCCGGCGAACACCGTGAGCTGGCGGAACAGGCTCTGCTCCTCGGGATCGAGGAGGTCGTAGCTCCAGGCAATCGCGCCGCGCAGCGTTCGCTGGCGGGCCGGCAGGTCGGCCGGCCCGGCGATCAGGAACGGCAAGCGCCGCTCCAGGCGCGCGAGAAGCGCCCGGGGCGGCAGCAAGCGGACCCGCGCGGCGGCCAGCTCGATGGCGAGCGGCAGTCCATCCAGGCGGCGGCAGACATCGACGACGATCGGGGCGGTCTCGTCGGTCAGCGCGAAATCCGGCTTGAGCGCCCGCGCTCGTTCGACGAACAGCCGCACTGCCCCGAAACGGAGCGCGTCGTCGACGGCGTTCTCGCCGACCGAGTTCGCCGCGCCGACCGGCAGCGCGAGCGGCTGGACCGGGTAATCGTGCTCGCCGGAGATGCGGAGGAGCGCCCGGCTCGTCACGAGCACGCGCAGCCCCGGCGCCGCGCCCAGCAGCTCGCCGACGAGCGGCGCGGCCGGGGCGACCTGCTCGAAGTTGTCGAGGATAAGCACCAGGTCCTTGTCGCGGAGGTGCTCGATCAGCGTCGCCGCGATCGACCGCCCCGGCCGCTCCGAGGCGCCGAGCGTGCGCGCGATCGTCGGGCCGACGAGCGACGGGTCGACGACGGCGGCGAGGGCGACGAACGCGGCGACGCCGCCGATCTCTTCGGCCACCTCGACGGCCGCCTGGACGGCGAGGCGCGTCTTGCCCACCCCGCCCGGACCGGTCAGGGTCAGGATCCGGGCGCCGGATCGGAACTGGGCCCGGATCTGCTCGACGTCTCGCCCGCGGCCCACCAGCGACGTCGTCTCGACGGGCAGGGTACGCGGCCAGATATCCGGCTCGCGCGGCGGCGCCCAGGTGAACGTGGCATCGGCCGCGACGAGCAGGAACGCGCGCTCCGGCCGCGACAGCCCGCGCAGGCGGCGCTCGCCGAGGTCACGCAACGCCAGCCCGGCCGGCAGGGCGTCGCGCACCAGCGACGCCGTCACCTCCGACAGCACGGTCTCGCCTCCGCGGCCGACCTCCTGGAGGCGGGCGCAGCGGTTCACGGTCGCGCCCAAGTAACCGCCGTCGCGCGCTTCGGCCTCGCCGGTGTGGAGGCCGATCCGCACGCGCAGCGGCGTCGGGGTCGACCAGGGCTCGGCGAGGACCGCGTCCTGGATCGCCCGGGCAGCGGCGACCGCGTCCTCGGCTCGCGCGAAGACCGCCAGGTGGCTGTCGCCGGCTCCCTGGGCGCGAAGGAGCGTGCCGCCGTGCCGTTCGACGGCGGCGCCGACGAGCGCGTCGTGGCGCGCGAGCGCCGGCCGCATCGCCTCGGCGGCCCGTTCCCAGAGGGCGGTGCTCCCTTCCAGGTCGGTGAGGAGGAAGGTCACGATCCCGCTCGGTAGCCCGGCCGGCGACCGCGAGTCGAACGGTGGCGCTCCGGTCGGCGCCGGCTGGATTTGAGCGGGTTCGGTCGGTCGCGGTTCGGCGGGCAGGTTCGGCATGCCAGTCGTGTCGATTCGGACGCGGGCGCCGACCAGGCCCGGCGGTTCGCCCCGTGTACCCCCGTAGGAAGCTACCGCGTCCGAGGCCGGGGCGTCAACGATACGAACGGACGGCGAGGGGCGCCGTCACGGATCAGGAGCGAAACCACGGCCGGGCGGGACCATCGCCCGGTACACTCCTAACGGGTCCGTCGCGGTGGACGGGTCAGGGTCGGGAGGCTCGATGCAGGAGCAGGTGACGCCAAAGGTCGTATACGGCGAGGAGGCGCGGGCGGCGCTCTTGCGCGGCATGGACGTGATGGTCCGCCTGCTGCGCCCGACGCTCGGGCCGGTCGCCCGGTCGGTCGTGATCGGCCCGATCATCGGGAGCCGGCCGCCGGAGGTGCTCGACAGCGCCGCGACGATCGCCCGCCGCACCTACGGCCTCGCGTCGCGCTCCGACGACGTTGGCGCGATGCTCGTCCGCCACCTCGCCTGGCGCGTGTACGAGGAGGTCGGCGACGGCTCGGCGACGGCGGCTGTCCTGGCCGGGCGGCTGATGCACGAGGCCGACCGGGTCATCGCGGCCGGTGTGTCGCCCGTCGCCGTGCGCCGAGGCATCGAGCGCGGCCTCCCGATCGCCCTCGAGGAGCTCCGGCGGCAGGCCCGACCGGTCGAGGGGCCGCGCGAGCTGCTCGGACTCGTGAACGCCGCCGTCCACGACGAAGAGGTGGCCGAGATCATCGCCGAGGTCGCCGACTCGGTCGGGCCGGACGGGGCGGTGATGATCGAGGACGCCTACGGTCCCAAGACCGAGTACCAG
>JALYGH010000620.1 GCA_030777205.1 Chloroflexota bacterium | reverse complement strand
GGGGCCCCTCGGCGGTACGGGGACATACCGGTTCGGAGCGCGGCGGCGAGGCTGGCCGACGATGGCCGCTGCCGCGTCCCGACTCCGCCGCGCTTCGGCTACACCGCCTCGACCGAGATGAGCAGGTTCGCCGTCGCCAGGTTGGTCGCCAGCGGCACGTCGCGGACGTTGCAGACGCGCTGGATGGCCTGGATGTCCGGGTCGTGCGGGTGCTTGTCGAGCGGGTCGACGAGGAAGAAGACGGCGTCGACGGTCCCGTTCGCGACCTGCGCCGCGATCTGCACGTCGCCGCCGAGCGGCCCGGACAGGCAGCGCTCCACCTCGAGCCCGACCTTCTCCCGGAGGAGGCGCCCGGTCGTGGCGGTGGCGACGAGGTGGTACTGGGCGAGCTTGTCGCGGTTGAACATCGCGAACGCCACCATGTCGGCCTTCTTGCCGTCGTGGGCGATCATCGCCAGGACTCTGCGTCCGTCGATCATGACCATCCTCTCGCGACCAGCCGGTCGTCGGCCGACCCGCTGGCGTTCAAGTGAGCCGCGATGCACGCGCAGGCGACGTCGAGCGCTCGCTCGACGGTCGATGTCACGAGGCAGCGCTCGCGGCGGGCGATCTCCTCGATCGGCGTGCCCCGCGAGTAGAGGGCAACGATCGTCGGCAGTCGGTCGGCCAGGCGGCCGAGCTGCCAGACCTGCTGCCGATCGAGCCGACTCGTCCAGGTGCTCGGTCGCGCGGCGACCGCCAGCACGGCGTCGCGCCGCTCGTCCTGAGCCTCGGCGGTAACGTCGGCCGCCGCGCCAACCGATGCGGGAACGGGCGTGGAAGCCTCGAGCAGGGTCCGCACGTCCGGCGCGGTGTAGCGGGCAGCATCCCCAATCGAAATGGGGGACAGTAGCTCCCGCAGGCGTACTGAGATCGTGGAAAGTGACATCTGCGCACCTCCGTCTCGGGCCTGCCCGCACGATCGGCGGGCGGGGCCGGTTGATGGTGTGCGCTTCGCGCAAGCCTACGGGGTTAGCTGGCGGGTTCGGGCCGGAAGCACTGATGACCCTACGCGCCCTCGCGGCACGATTCACCCCTCACGTGCAGCGCTGCTGTGCCGGTGAGATTCGGCACGTTGCATCCTGGTTGGATGGGGTCCCCCGTCCCACCGGGGTCAGAGGCCCGACGGGTTCGGCGCGAGCGGGCCGACGCCACGATGACAGGGTCACGCTGCCCGCTCACCCGAAGGGTACCAGACCCGGGCGTCGGCGCGCGTTGTTTTCGGTGCACAGTGGGGCGGCCCGCCGGCTGGATCGGTTGCCCAATCCACTGGCCCGCCCACGGATGTTGTGCGTCGCCGGGCCGAAGGTGAGGGGTTGTCATCCCTCGCCGCGCCCGAGATGACAGACCAGTGGCCGGCTCTCCCGGCAGTTTCAGCACGGTGGAGCAGGTAGGTCGGAATCGGGCGATCCGGGGTATAACGTGCACGAATGAGAGCGGTTACCCGACCTGGCATCGGCGCCGTAGCCGCTCCACCCGCCTGCTCGGCCGGCTACCGGTCGTGGGCCAAGACTCACCGAGAGGTCGTTCGATGACATTGACAGCGCGCATGCTGCGGGTTGACCTGTCCACCGGGCAGACCGCCGATGAAGAGGTCCCGCCGGACGTCCTGCGAAAGTGGGTCGGCGGCACCGGCATCGGCGTGTACTTCCTGAACAAGGAAGTGCCGCCCGGCGTCGAGTGGGACGACGCCGAGAACCGCGTCATCATTGCCACCGGGCCGCTCGCTAACACGCGCGTCTCGGGCACCGGCACGACCTCGGCCGTCTTCAAGGGCCCGATGACGAACCTCGCGGGGGCGACCCAGGCGAACGGTTACCTCGGCGCCTTCCTCCGCGGCCAGGGCTACGACGGGTTGATCGTCCAGGGCAAGGCGGACCGCCTGACCCGCCTGCACATCGACGAAAACGGCGTCAAGCTGCTCGACGCCACGCCGTACTCGGGCATGGGCGTCTGGCAGATGGAGGACACGATCCGCGGCGAGGAAGGGCTGAACGAGAAGCAGCTCTCCGTCTTCGGGATCGGGCCGGCCGGCGAGAATCTGGTCAAGTTCGCGGCGTTCGTCGGCGACCGCGGCCACGTCGCGTCGCACAACGGCGTCGGCGCGGTGCTCGGCTCGAAGAAGCTCAAGGCGATCTCCGTCAAGCGCGGCAAGGTCCGCCCGTACATCGCCGACAACGCGAAGCTGAACGAGCTGGTCAAGCCGCTGTTCCAGGACGCAAAGGAGTACGGCGGCGGCTCGCTGTACGCCTGGGGGACGGCCGGCGGCGTCTCCGGCGCGGCGCGCGGCGGCTGGCTGCCGATCAAGAATTACACGACCAGCATCTTCGAGGACCACGAGAAGATCAGCGGCCAGTACATCCGCGGTAACTTCGAGTGGAAGTCGAACCCCTGCTGGGCCTGCCAGATGGCCTGCTGCAAGACGATGACCATCACTGAGGGGCCGTACGCCGGCTATAAGGGCGAGGAGCCGGAGTACGAGGGGATGGCGTCGATGGGCGCCCAGATCGGGGTCAACGAGGCCGGCGCGACGGTCATGCTGTCGAACGAGTGCGACTCACTCGGCTTCGACGTCAACGAGCTGGGCTGGGTGCTCGGCTGGGTGACCGAGTGTTCCGAGAAGGGCATCCTGACGCCGGAGCAGCTCGACGGGCTGAGCCCGCGCTGGGGCGACGCCGAGACGGCGCTGGCCCTGATGAAGAAGATCGCGACCCGCGAGGGCTGCGGCGACTGGCTCGCCGAGGGCGTCATGCGGGCGAGCAAGCACATTGGCGGCGAGGCCGCCGACATGGCGATCTACTCGCAGAAGGGGCAGTCGCCGCGCTCGCACGACCACCGCGGCCGCTGGGTCGAGATGTTCGACACCTGCACCTCGAACACCGGCACGATCGAAGTGACGTTCGGCGGCGCCCAGACCGAGCGGCTCGGGCTGGCCCCGCTGAAGGACCGCTTCGACCCGGTCGAGATCGTCGACCAGATGGGCAAGCTGAACGGCTGGCACCAGTTCGACGACTCGCTCGGGGTCTGTCGGTTTGACTTCACCAATGCCCACCGCGGCGTCGAGACGGTCGCCGCGATCACCGGCTGGGACCTCGACCTGCCGGAGGCGCTGAAGATCGGGCGGCGGATCTCGGCCCAGCTCCGGGTCTGGAGCTTCCTGCACGGGATGGACCCGGCGCTCGAGCGGCCGTCGACACGCTACGGGTCGATCCCGGTCGACGGGCCGGCCCAGGGCGCGAACATCATGGAGCACTGGGACAGCATGCTGACCCGCTACCGTCAGGTGCTCGGCTACGACACCGAGCTGGGGCTGCCGCTGCCGGAGACGCTGAAGGAGCTGGACCTGGAGGAGCTGATCCCGGTCGTGGAGCAGATCCGCCAGGAGCGCGGCGCGGCGGTGGCCGCGGGGTGAGCTAAGGAGTGCGCCCACCCCCCAGCTCTGGAAGGCTCACAAAGCCCCAGAGTTGGGGGGTTAGCCTGGCCCCCGGAACTGAGAGGACGTGGGCGCTGGCCACGCCCACTCCGTCGGGTCGGGGGGGCCGACCGCACGAGAGCGAACATGACCGAGAACGGCACGACTCCAACTGCCGACGGCCAGACGATCAAGCTGGAGTACTACTCCTGGCTGGCGACCGAGCTGAAGGGCGTCGGCGAGGAGGGGACGACCGTCGAGCTGCCCATCGACGGGGACGGGACCGTCCGCGCGCTCCTCGAACGGCTCGCGGCCGAGAACCCGAAGTTCGAGGAGCTGGTCTACGATCGCGGGGCCGATCGAGTCAAGGAGTACGCGACGCTGATCCTGAACGGCCGCACGATCGAGCTGGCCGGTGGCCTCGACGCGCGGCTCCAACCGGGGGACCACCTCCTACTGCTGCCCGGCTTCAGCGGCGGTTAGCACTGCCCCGGGG
>JALYGH010000619.1 GCA_030777205.1 Chloroflexota bacterium | reverse complement strand
CCCGTAGCTATGATAGGTGGCCGGCCGCGGCCGGGTCGCCCGTTGCTCCTCCAGGGCGAACACGGTGGGAGCCCGGACGACTGGCATGTCACCCCGAAGGCAGCGAAGCATCTCCGGACGTCGCTGCTTCAGGGGTAGCTCGCCGAGTCAGGAGACAGTGGCGCCGCGACGCCCCGACCAGCACCACCGCAAGCGGTGCTTGGGCTGACTTCGAGCGCGACTACTCCGACGTCACCTCCCAGTGGCACCTCCGACTCTACCGGGGCTGCATCGGTACATCGACCCGGAGATTGGGGTCGCCGCCGAGCACCGTCTGCGGCATCTGGCCGTCCCAGCGACGCCACCGCTCGTACTCCACCAGCGCCGGCGTGAGGGACTCGGCTCGCTGGCGGTTGGAGTACGCCTCGGCGTCGGCGAGGGTCCGCATCTTCGCCGCCTCGCCCTCGGCCGCGATTTTCGCCTGCTCGGCGTCCGCCCGTGCCTTCGCTAGCGCGGCCTCCGACTGCGCGGCCTGCACTCGCCGCCGCGCGCTGCTGGGCGAGCTGCGCCTGTCCCTGGCGCTCGGCCTGGGCCTGCTCAAACTGCGCCTGCTCGACGGCCCGCTGGCCGTTCAGGCGAGCCTCGATCAGGGCATCGAGCTGCGGGGAGGGGTCCATGCCGCGGATCGACACCGTCCGGACCTTGATCCCGACCGGTTCGAGTCGGGCCTGCACCGCCCGCTCGGCCTCCAGCTCGTACTCGGCGCGGTGGGCGCCGTAGGCGTCCTCCCAACCGAACTTGGTGCAGGCGTCGCGGATGCCGGCCCGGACCTCCGACCGCACGACGAGCGTCGCGATGTCCTGGCCGTTGCTGCTCCCGGAGAGCGCCACGCCGGGCCGCATGCGGTAGAGGTCGCCGACGCGCTGGGGATCCACCGACCAGGCGGTCGCGGTGTCCATCCTGATCGTCTGCTGGTCCTGCATGACGCACGGCACCGACTGGTCATTCTGGGAGCCGGCCCCGACCATCTCGATGGTGTACTCGGCTGTCGGGTACTCCGCGAGTCGCTTGCAGCGCGGATCGACGAACACGTAGCGCGCGTCGGTGATCGTCTTGCTGGTACCGGAGCAGTAGTCGATCAGCACGCCGGCATTGCCCGGGTCGACGCGATCCCAGAACGACCACCAGGCAATCCCGGCCCCGACTGCCACCAGCGCGACCACACTCATCAGCAGGGGCCCGCGCCAGTTCCCCACCTTCATCGCTTCTCCCCCTCCTCGCCGCGCTTCCCGTGCGGCCGGGTCTGCCCCTGGCCCAGGATGCGCGTCATCCCCCGCCCGAACGCCGCCGCCGCCGTGTCCAGGTTCCGCATCAGCCGCTTGCACGTCCATGCCAGCGGCGGGCCCCACAGGTGCGCCGTCGCCGCCAAGACGACGAACAGCACGACGGCCACGACGATCCCGTCGAGCAGCGGACCCCGCAACAGGCTCCCCCCCATCACGCCCCCATAGCGACCGGCAAACCGGCGTCCCGACCTGGAACGGGGACACGGTCGCCGCCAGCCGGACGGAGAACTACGCCCGTTCGGCACGGGCGCGCAAGCCCGAATGCCCCACCAGCCGATCGATCCGCTCGCCGATGGCGCCGCCCCGTCGTGAGGAAGGACGCCACAGTGGAGCGCCAGGTTCCAGCGACGACGGCGCCGGCGCTCCGGCGAACACGGTGGCGACCGTGATCCCGCCCGGAGGAGCGGTCGTCCCGTGCCGGCCTGCCGCCAATCCGGCCAACAGCCCTCTCCTCGTCCGTGGGCAGGACTACAATGACCGTAGGGCGCTGACCCAGAGAGCGCACTACCTACTCAGGCGGCTCGCCGTGACGGCGCGGCGTCGCCGACCAGCGGAGGTCGGATCGTGGAAGACGTCTACATCGTCGGCGCGGCGCGCACGCCAATCGGCAAGTTCATGGGCGCACTCAGCGACGTGCCGGCCACCCGACTCGGAGCGACGGCCGTGCGGGCGGCCGTCGAGCGCGCCGGTATCGATCCCGCGGCGGTCGACGACGTGGTGATCGGCAACGTCATCGCGGCGGGGCTCGGGCAGGCCCCCGCCCGCCAGGCGGCGCTCGGCGCCGGCATCCCGTCGCACTCCTCTGCCCAGACGATCAACAAGGTCTGCGCCTCCGGCCTCGAGGCGATCCACACCGCTGCCGGCGCGATTCGGCTCGGCGAGGCGGACGTCGTCGTCGCCGGCGGGATGGAGAACATGAGCGGGGCGCCGCTCATCCTGCCCGGCGCGCGCAAGGGCTTCCGCTTCGGCGACGTCAAAATGCTCGACGCCGTGATGCACGACGGGCTCTGGTGTCCGTTCGAGCAGCATCCGATGGGCATGGCGGCCGAGGCGATCGCCGAGAAGCACGGCGTCAGCCGCGAGGAGATGGACGAGTACTCGCTCGGCAGCCACCGCAAGGCGGTAGCCGCGATCGAGTCCGGGCGCTTCGACGCCGAGATCATCCCGGTCGAGGCGAAGAACGGCAAGGCGACGGTGACCGTCGCTCGCGACGAGAACCCGCGCGCCGACACGACGATCGAGGCGCTCGCGAAGCTCGGCCCGGCCTTCACCGGCAACGGCCTGGTGACCGCCGGCAACGCGCCCGGCCTCACCGACGGTGCGGCGGCGGTGGTCGTCGCCAGCGAGTCGGCGGTGAAGGAGCACGGCCTCCGGCCGCTCGCCCGCGTCGTCGCCCACGCGACGGCCGGCACCGACCCGCTCTGGCTCTTCGACGCCCCGGTCGACGCCATCCGCAAGCTCCTCGCCAAGACGGAAACCGGCCTCGACGACTACGACCTGATCGAGGTGAACGAGGCATTCGCGGCCCAGATCATGGCGAACGGCAAGGTGCTCGGCTGGGACTGGGACAAGGTGAACGTCAACGGCGGGGCGATCGCCCTCGGGCATCCGGTCGGCGCAACCGGTGCCCGCATCGTCGTCACTCTCCTCAACGCACTCGAGCAGCGTGGCGGCAAGCGCGGCCTGGCTGGCCTCTGCCACGGCGGCGGCGGCGCCGTGGCAATGAGCTTCGAGCGGGTGTGACGCCCGGAGCCGCAATGCGTCGCGCCGGATGACGCAGGGCGCAGGTGCTCGGACGAAATCCCGAGGGGCCCC
>JALYGH010000618.1 GCA_030777205.1 Chloroflexota bacterium | reverse complement strand
CAGCCGCCCGCCGTCGACGATGCCGCCGCCGACCCCGGTCGACACGACCATCCCGAGCAAGCAGCCCGCCCCCTGCCCCGCGCCGACCCAGTACTCGCCGAGGGCGAGCGCCTTGGCGTCGTTGTCGACGAGCGCCGGCCGTCCGAACCGCTCCTCCAGCGACGCGCGCAGCGGAAATCCCCGCCAGGCCGGGATGTTGAGCGGCGACACGCGGCCCTCGGGGTAGAGCATCGGGCCCCCGCAACCGACGCCGATCCCAACCAGATCAGCCGCCGCCACACCGCCGGCGGCGAGCACCCGCTCGCACAGCGCGAGCAGGTCGGCGAACAGCGCCTCGGCCGTCCCGCGGCCGTTGGTCGGCGCGCTGTCCTGGAGGGTCACGGTCCCGTCCAGCCCGACCAGCCCGGCCGCCAGCTTCGTGCCGCCGATGTCGAGCGCGAGCACCCACTCCGCCACGTGTCACGCCTCCTACCACTGCCTTCGCCCTATGATACGCGCGCGCCCGGAGATGCCTGGCCGCGCGCCTCAGTGCCTTGCTCGTCACCATCGCCGACGACTCGGCGGGTAACAGCATCGGGGACGGAGTCGTCGCCCCGGTCCGGTCGCAGCTACTGATCGCTGATACACTTTCCCGGCATGTCACGCTCAGCCGCGGCACGCACCTTCCCCGCCGGCCCGTCGCTCAGCTCCATCGCGCGAGTGGCCCGACCGGTAGCGGGGCATTGATGGGAGCGGGATGGACGTTGCTTTTTACATCCTGGTGGCCGTGGTCGTCCTCGGCCTCGTCTTCAATTATGTCAACGGCTTCCATGACACCGCGAATGCGATCGCGACGGTCGTCGCGACGCGGGTGCTCTCGCCGGTCCAGGCGGTGTCGATGGCGGCGATCCTCAACTTCGTCGGCGCGCTGAGCGGGACTGCCGTCGCCACAACCGTCGGTAAGGGCATCATCGAGCCGAGCGCCGTGACCCAGCAGCTCGTGATCTCGGCGCTGCTCTCGGCGATCGCCTGGAACTTGCTGACCTGGTACTACGGCATCCCATCCAGCTCGAGCCACGCGCTAGTGTTCAGCATAGTCGGGGCGGGCCTGGCGATAGGTGGGCTGTCGGTCCTGGGCTGGACCGGGATCGAGAAGGTTCTGGTGGGCCTGGTCACGTCGCCGACGCTCGGGCTCCTGGGCGGCTTCCTGATGATGCTCCTACTCCTCAATCTGTTCTCGCGCTCGCATCCGTCATTCGTGAGCGGCTTCTTCGGGCGGGCGCAGCTCATCTCCTCGGCGTACATGGCGTTCAGCCACGGCAGCAACGACGCCCAGAAGACGATGGGGGTGATCACGATGGCCCTCGACGCCTACTACGGTTGGACCGGCGACAACTGGGACGTCCTCCTCTGGGTCATCCTCGCGGCCGCGACGGCGATGGGCCTCGGCACGGCCTCCGGCGGCTGGCGGATCATCAAGACGATGGGCCACCGGATCGTCCAACTGAAGCCAATCCACGGCTTCGCCGCCGAGACGATGGCGGCGACGATCATCGAAGGGGCCACCCGACTGGGCATCCCGGTCTCGACGACGCACGTGATCAGCGCGTCGATCATGGGCGTCGGCTCGACGGGATCGAAGCGAGCGGTGCGCTGGGGCGTGGCCGGGAACATCGTGACGGCCTGGATCGTGACGATCCCGGCCTGCATCGGGATGGGCTGGCTCATCAGCGCGATCCTGCATTGGCTGATCCCCTGACGCGCAGCGGGCAGCGAGTAGCAAGCCCGCACCCGTTCGCCACTCGCTACCCGCCGCCCATCAGGATTCCTTCTGCATGACCGTCTCGAGGACGTCCGCGACGTCCTCGCACATATCCGTCGCCTGCTCCAGCTTGCCCAGGATCTCCTTCCAGCGCATCAGCTCGAACAGGTCGTCGCCGCGCTGGCGGACGAGGCGCGCGATGCCCATCCGCAGCACGCGGTCGGCCTCGTTCTCGAGACGGTTGATCTCGACGGTGTACGGTTTGATGCGCGAGAGGGCCCGCTTGTCCCGCAGCAGGGGCATCGCCTCGACCATCTGCTCGGTCATCTGCAGGAGCAGGTCGGCGAGCTGGCGGACCTCGGGGATCGGCTCCTTGACGTCGTAGAGGATCAGCGAATCGGCGGAATCCTCGATCCAGTCGGTAACATCGTCGATCGCGCTGGCGAGAGCGCGGATCTCGTCGCCTTCGAGCGGGGTGATGAACGTCTTAGAGAGCAGGTTCAGCGTCTCGTGGACGATGAAGTCGCCCTGATGCTCGAGCTCGGTGATCTGGAGGACGCGACCTGCGACGTCGCGATAGTCTTCGAGCAGTCGGCAGAGGAGCCGCGCGGCGTCGCGGGCGGTCACGGCCCCCTTCTCGAACCAGTCGAAGAAGCCGCGCTCGGCCGGCAGGATCTGAAACGGCGCCATACGACCCCCTTGGTTCTCGCAGGGAGAGTGTACCTTCCGGTGGGTGCGGGCGCGGACCGGCTGCTCAGCCGACGAGCTCGGACAGCGCCCGGCGAGCCTCGGCGATTTGCAGGTTCGGCAGCGCGAACTCCTCGGCCGCCAGACGCTCGTAGGCGGCAGCGTCCGCGATCCGCTCGACCTGCTTGCCATCGGCCGTGAACCGCGTCAGCTCGGCGTTGCGCAGGACCGTGACGCGGTCCTCCTCGCAGCGGATCAGCGTCAACGTGCTCGCGACCCAGCTCTCGGTCGGTACGTGGTGGCGCTGGTACGCCGCCTCGCGCGTCGCCGCATCGGCCGGCCGCAGGTCGTAATGGCAGAACGGCTTCCACGCCTCGTCGATCCAGCGATCCTGCACCCACTCATCCGCCGACTCGCCCGGCCGGAAGCGGTAGGCCAGCCCGGCCCGCCGCACGAACTACTCGCCGTCCAGCGGGATCGGCTCGAAGAACGGTGCGCCGTTGCCGACGTCCACCATGGCCCGCCCGCCGTCCAGCTCGGCGACGACCGCCTGGTGCGAGCCCGGCCAGCCGATCCGGCCGGCCGTCGGATAGGCTCGGTACCCGAGCTCCGCCAGCAGCCGCGACACCATCTCGGCGGCATCGAAGCAGAGCGCTCCCGCCCGCCGCTCCTCCCAGGCGGTCAGCAGCGCCGCCGGGTCGAGCGGCGGCACGGCGCCGTCGGGGTGCGCCCGCCGCCGCAGCACCGACGTCACGCTTTCGAATGGGACGGACAGCAGGTGCGCACGCGCAAGACGGGCCAGGGCATCCCAGCCCGGCGCCTCGCGCTCCACCCCGAGCAGGCGCACGTAGCGGTCGGTCCACTCGGCGGGCAACGCACCGATGGCGGAGGAAGTCGTCGCGGTGGCGTCGGTCATGGTGGGGGCAGTCCAGTCGTGGTAACGTCGTTCATAGTCGGGCCGATTGTGGGATCGGCGCGCCGGCCGGGGCCTACAGG
>JALYGH010000617.1 GCA_030777205.1 Chloroflexota bacterium | reverse complement strand
TTCGCACCGCACCGGCTGCAGCACGAGCGTACCAAAACCCTCCGCCGCCCCAGTTCGTGCCTGTTCCCCTCCGAGACGACTCGCCGACGGATGGCCGCATCAGCCTCCCAGGGTTAAATCGCAAGCTTAGCGTCCACTTGGGTCAAGCATCGCACACGCTCGTCGGCGCGGTCGACGCGGCCCTGGGTGGCCCGCCGGCGCGGAGCGCGAGTATCGTAGTGTACGTGAGCGACCGTCGCAGATCGGAAACGAAGGAAGGCGCCCGCATCGCCGAGCTCGGCGGCGGGCTGGTCCTGCGTCACGCTCGCCGGGCGGACGTCGGGGCGGTGGTCGCCTTCAATGGCGACGTGCATCGTCCGTACGGCATGGTCGAATCGGACCGGTACATCGAGGACTGGACGCGCGACCTGTTCGAGCGGCCCCACCCAACTTTCGCCGTGCCCGACTTCATGGTCGTCGAGGACACGGCCACCGGGTCGGTCGTCTCGAGCCTCAACTTGATCTCGCAGACCTGGTCGTACGGCGGGGTCCCGTTCGGGGTCGGCCGGATCGAGCTGGTCGGGACGCATCGGGAGTACCGCCGGAGGGGACTGGTCCGCCGCCAGTTCGAGGTCGTCCACCGCTGGAGCGCCGAGCGCGGCGAGCTCGTCCAGGGCATCACCGGCATCTACTGGTACTACCGCCAGTTCGGCTACGAGTACGCCCTGCAGATGCCGGGCGGCCGCGCCGTCGCCCGCGGCGACGTCCCGCCCGCGCCGGCCGCCGAGGCCGAGCCGTTCCAGGTGCGGGCGGCAACCCCGGCCGACGCCCCGTTCCTCGCCGCCCTCGACGCGGAGGCCGGTCGCCGCTACCTCGTGACGTGCGTCCGCGACGAGGCGCTCTGGCGGTACGAGATCAACGGGCGGAGCGAGCGGGACGGCGCCCGGGCGTTCGTCTTCGTGATCGAGGACGCGGCGGGCACGCCGGTCGGCTGCGTCGTCCACGAGGGGCGACTGCACGACGGCGGGCTGACGCTCGGCACCTATGAGCTCGCCGCGGGGACGTCCTGGCGAGCCGTCACGCCGAGCGTGCTGCGCCACCTCTCCCGCGTCGGTGAGGAGTACGCACGCCACCGAGCCGGCGAGCGATCTGATGCCATTCGCTTCCGCCTCGGCGACGAGCATCCCGCCTACGGCTGGCTGACGAGCCCGCACGGCTACGACGTGCCGCCGTCAGACTGGTACATCCGCGTCGCGGACCTCCCCAGTTTCCTGCGTCGAATCGCGCCGATCCTCGAGGCGCGCCTCGCCGACGCCGGCGCGGTCCACCACTCCGGCGACGTCCTGTTCAACTTCTACCGGAGCGGCCTGCGGCTGTCCTTCGAGCGCGGACGCCTCGTCGCGGTGGAGCCGTGGGAGCCGGTGCCGCCGCTCGCCGACGCCTCGTTCCCGGAGCTGACGTTCCTCAAGGTCCTGTTCGGCTACCGCTCGCTCGACGAGCTGCACGACGCCTTCCCGGACTGCTTCGTCCGCGACCGACAGTCGGCCGCCCTGGTCTACGCGCTGTTCCCAAAGCGACCATCGCTGATCTGGCCTGTCAGTTGAGGGCGACCGTCGGGTCATCCGGTCGAGCAACTCCGGGCACCTCGCGCTACAGTGGTGGTGATACCGCCGGCCGTGCCAGGGAGGTGCCCGGCAGCCCGGCGAGGAGCGCCGCGGTCTCACGGTCGTCACAATCGCGCCTGGATCCCGCCTCCCGGCCGGCCCGGCGCGGCAGACTCGGCGCATGCGATCGGCGAGCCGAGGATCTCACCCACGCTGGCGCGGCGGCCTGCCGCCCCAGGCGGCGTGTTGCCTCCCCGCTCGCGACCGACCGGCGCCCGGGCACGCGCGGCACGCATAGTGCCCTTGGCGCTCTCGAAACCGCCGCTCAGGGAGGTGTCGTGATGGCCGTCTATTGGCACGGGACGCGGCAGGAGGGCTCCGAGCTGCTCCACGCGATCTCCGCCCACTGCTCCTGCGACGCGGCCTCCAGGGACACGCAGGCCCGGCGCTGCCCGCCGCACCGCATGCTGGTCGAGGACCAGCGGGCGGTCAACGGGCTCCTCTTCGCCCGCCACATCGTCAGCCGCCTGCTTCTCGAGGAGTGGGACCTGACCGCGACCGGCTGGGCAACCGCCGATCGCCGCGCGCTGCCCCCGGGCGACTCGCCGGCCACGACGATCGCCCCGTGATGTAGCGGCAGTTGCGAGGGCACAGGATCCGTCAGGCCGGAACGGCGGCGCCCTCCAGGTGAGCGTGGGCTGCCCGTAGGCCGGCACCGGGCGGCACTCGGAACCCCTGGCTCGCCAGGACGTGCTCCAGTGCGCCGAGCACGGCCATGGCGCACTCCGGGCGGGCGTTGTAGCCCATCAGCCCGATCCGCCAGACGCGACCGTTCAGCGGGCCGAACGCGGCCATGATCTCGATCCCGAAGTCGTCCAGGAGCGCGCGGCGGACGGCGGCCTCGTCGACGCCGGCGGGGACCCGGAGGATGGTGATCATCGGCGCCTTGCGCGCCCGGTCGCCGAACAGCTCCAATCCCATCGCCTCGAGGCCGGCGACGAGCGCCTCGTTCACGGCGCGGTGGCGCGCCCAGCGCGCCTCGAGTCCTTCCTCGTCGACGATCCGCAGCGCCTCGCGCAGGGCGTACACCATGCTCGTCGGCGCCGTGTGGTGGTTCAGCCGCTCGGCGCTCCAGTAGGCCTGGAGCTGGAGCAGGTCGAGGTAGTTCGTCGCCGGCGGGCCGCGTCGCGCCCGCATGGCTGCCTCGACCCGGTCGTTGTAGGTGAGCGGGGCCATGCCGGACGGGCCGCCGAGGCACTTCTGAAGGCCCCCGACGCAGGCGTCAACCCGCCAGTCATCGACGGCGACCTCGCAGCCGCCGAGGCTCAGCACGGCGTCGACAACGAGCAGGGCGTCGTGCTCGCGGCACGCTGCGCCGATCTCGGCGATCGGCTGGCAGATGCCGGTCGACGTGTCGGCGTGGACGAGCGCGACGAGTTTCGTCCGGCGCGCCCGCAGCTCGCGGATGATCCGGTCCGGCTCGATGATCGTGCCCCACTCGGCGTCGACCGACGTCACGTCGGCGCCGTAGCGGCGGGCGATTTCGCAGAACAGGTCGCCGAACCGCCCGTAGTTGCCGACCACGACCCGGTCGCCGGGCTCGACCAGGCTCGCCACGACCGCCTCCAATCCGGCCCGCGACGATCCCGAGACTGGGAAGCTCCGGCCGTTCTCGGTCTGGAAGACCAGCCTTTCGAGCGCCATGACGTCGTCCATGATCGCGGTAAAGGCCGGGTCGAACTGGCCGATCAGCGGCGTGGCGAGGGCCCGCAACACGCGCGGCTCGGGATTGCTCGGGCCGGAGCCGCACAGGAGGCGTGTCGGCGGGTTCAGGTCGCCGAAGCGTCGGCGAGTCGCCGGCGTCATGGTTGGGTTGCGATCCTCCAAGTCGTCACCTCACCCCGCGACCTCCCGAACGTCGGAGGCCGCGGGGAGACCACCTATCCGCGGGGCCACGTCCGCCACGAAGCCCGGCTACCTGGCATCCGGCTCTGAGCGGCGGCCCCGTGGGCTCGTCTTGCGCGGGCCCCGCGGCACACCATTCGCAGCATCCTCGTCTCCCTGGTCGCGATCCGTGGCCGCGACCTTGCCGGAGGGGGAGCCCGATCGACCGGCGCGTGGCTGGCTGCCGTTGCGCCGCTGACGTTCGCCCGGCGCCGGCTCCAGCGCCCGAGCCAGGACGTCCTCGGCGCTATCGACGAAAAGAATCTCGATCTTCTCGCGCAGCTCCGGAGGTACGTCTTCCAGGTCGCGCTCGTTGCGCCGGGGCAGGAGCACGGTCTTGATGCCGGCTCGGTGCGCGGCGAGCACTTTTTCCTTGACGCCGCCGATCGGCAGCACCTTGCCGCGCAGCGTCAGCTCGCCGGTCATCGCCAGGTCCGAGCGGACCGGTCGACCACTGGCGAGCGAGGCGAGGGCGGTCATCATCGTGATGCCGGCCGACGGCCCGTCCTTTGGGATCGCTCCGGCCGGCACGTGGACGTGGACGGTGGCGTTCTCGAAGAGCTTCGGATCGATGCCGAACCCATCCACCTTGTCGCGCGCGGTGCTGCCGTAGGAGCGGACGTACGAGAGCGCCGCCTGCGCGCTCTCGCGCATCACGTCGCCGAGCATGCCGGTCAGGATCAGTCGCTCGTCGCGGCTCGGGACGGACGTCGCCTCGACGAACAGGACGTCGCCGCCGGTCGGCGTCCAGGCCAGGCCGGTCGCTACGCCGGGCCGCTCCGTACGCTCGGCCACCTCCTCGAAAAAACGCGGCCGGCCGAGGTAGCGCCCCACCTCGGCCGCGTCGATCGTGGCCGGCTCGGTTCGCCCCTCGGCGATCTCACGCGCCACCTTCCGGTAGAGCGTGGCCACCTCGCGATCGAGGTTGCGCACCCCGGCCTCGCGGGTGTAGCCGCGCACCACCTCTCGCAGCGCGTCGTCGGTGATCGATACCTCCTCCGCGGTCAGGCCGTGCGCCGCGAGCTGCTTGGGGATCAGGTACTTGCGGGCGATCTGGACCTTCTCGTCCTCGGTGTAGCCAGAGAGCTGGAGGATCTCCATCCGGTCCCGGAGCGGCCCCGGGATGGTGTCGAGGGTATTGGCGGTGGTGATGAACAGCACCTGGGAGAGGTCGAAGCCGACCGCCAGGTAGTTGTCGACGAAACTGTGGTTCTGGGCCGGGTCGAGCACCTCGAGCAGGGCCGAGGAGGGGTCGCCGCGCCAGTCCGAGCCAACCTTGTCGATCTCGTCGAGCATGAACACCGGATCGCGCGCCTCGGCCCGCTTGATGGCCTGGATGATCCGGCCCGGCAGCGCCCCGATGTAGGTCCGCCGGTGGCCGCGGATCTCGGCCTCGTCGTGGACGCCGCCGAGCGAGATGCGCACGAACTTCCGCCCGAGTGCCCGCGCGATCGAATGTCCGAGGCTCGTCTTGCCGACGCCGGGCGGGCCGACGAAGCAGAGGATCGGCTCGCGGGCGACCCGGTCGGTCGGCGTCTCCGAGCGGTCGTTCGGCGGCGGGGTCTCGACGCTGCCGTCCTCGGCGACCTCGGCCGCGCGGGACTGGCGCTCCTGGCGGAGCTTCTTGACCGCCAGGTACTCCAGGATGCGATCCTTGATCTTCTCAAGGTCGTAGTGGTCCTCGTCGAGGATCTTCCGCGCCTTCGGGACGTCGATCTCGCCGCCGGTCAGCGTGTTCCAGGGCAGGCTCGCCATCCAGTCGAGGTAGGTGCGGATGATGCCGTGCTCCGGCGAGGCCGGCGGCACGTTGGTGAGCCGATCGAGCTCGCGCTGGGCCTCGCGCCGGGCCTCGTCGGGCAGCCCGGCTTCCTCAATCCGCCGACGCAGGGTGGCGATGTCCTCGTTCTCGTCCTCGTCGCCGAGCTCTTTGCGGATGGCGCGGAGCTGCTCGCGCAGGAAGTACTCCCGCTGCGCCTTGGACATCCGCTCGCGGGTCTCGGTCGCGATCTTCTGGCCGAGCTCGCGGACGGCCAGCTCGTGCTGGAGCAGCTCGACGAGCTGCTGGAGCTTCGCGTCAACCTCGTCGAGCTCGAGCAGCTCCTGGCGCACCGGCCCGGCGAGCGGGATGGCCGACGCGACGAGGTAGGCGAGCTGCCGTGGGTCGGACAGGGTCTCGGTGGCCGCGGCCAGCTCGTTCGGCAGCTCTTCCACGAGCGGCACGAGGCGGCGGAACAGGTCGACGACCGCCCGCCGCAGCCCCTCAATTTCGACGCCGGGGGTGAGCAGGTCCGGCGCCACCTCAAGGCGCGCCATCATGTACGGCTCGGTCTGGGTGAACTCGCCGAGCCGCACCCGTTCGAGCCCCTGGAGTACCAGCCGCAACGTCCCGTCCGGGGCGCGCATGAGCTGGTGGATGACGCCGACCGTGCCGACTCGGTAGAGGTCGTCCGGGCCGGCCTGCTCGGGGGCATCCGGCTTCTGGGCGACGAGGGCCAGCATGCGGTCGCCGCGCATGACGTCGTCGACGAGGCGGATCGATCGCTCCTGGCCGACCAGGAGCGGCACGACTGCCAGCGGGAACACGACGGTGCCGCCGCGGAGCGGCAGGACCGGCAGGACCGGCGGGATCGTCGGCGTGGCCGACGATTCGCCGTCGGGCGCCTGGGTCACCGGAGCCGGTGCGTCGTTCACGGGGGTCTCGGCACTCGGGCCGGCGGCCGCGCGTCGCGCGCCGGCCCGAGGTCTGGTCGTTCCTGGCTGCCTCGCCGTCGATGTCCTCCGCTTGCGGGCGGGCGGTCGCTCAGGCTCCATGGTGCTCTCTTTCTAGCTCGCCGGGCGTCGCGCGCCCGTTCCGCTTGGGCAGGGTCATTTCGAGCAGGCCGTCCTCGTAGTGCGCGTCGACGCGGTCGGGGTCGATGGCGGTCGGCAGCGGCAGCTCGAGGCGGAAGGGGCCCTGACGGATCTCGGCGGCGTGGTACACGCCACCCGGCCGCAGCGGTGGCAGTCGCCGCTGGCCCTCGATGATCAGCGCGTCCTCGAAGAGGAGAACCTCGACCGCCTCGTGATCCACGCCGGCCAGCTCGACGGTCAGGTGGATCGCGTCGGCGGTCTCCACCACGTCGGTCGACGGCCGCCAGCAGGGCTGGGCCGGCGTCACGGCGGGCGACTGGGCAAGCCAGACGTCCGCGCGCTGCAACCGGTGGGATGGCGCGAGGATGACGCCGTACCGATAGCTCACTCGCCGGTAACGCATCGGGCGATTCTCCGTGCTCGGGTCGGCCGCGGGGTACCCCTGTTCCGCGCGTATGGGGGTGCGCGCAGAGAACGTGCCAGGAGCGACACCGCGCGGCACGCCGAGGGCTCGGGTCTGCTTCAGATTCTATCGATTCCGTCCCCCATGACCGCGGTATGGCCGGCCGCGGTATGGTCCCTGGCACGCACCGTGCCGCCGGGGAAGTGTCCCGGCAATCAGACGAACGAGACGAGCCGGCCGGTGGGAGACATGGATCAGCAACCAGATGACACGATGACGGCCTCGGCCACCGGCGAGCCGATGACGGCCTCGGCCACCGGCGAGCCGATGACGGTGCCGACCGAGCCAACGACTGACGTGGCGACCGCGCCGGCGACGAACCCGGCGACCGACCCGGCTCCGGCGCCCGACCCGGGCCCCCAGAAGGGCTCCTTCGAGCAGCTCCAGCTCAGCGAGCCCATCCTCCGCAGCCTCGACGAGATGGGGTTCGACGAGCCCACCCCGGTCCAGGCGCGGGCGATCCCCTGCCTGCTGGAGGGCCGAGACGTCGTCGCCCAGGCGCTGACCGGCACCGGCAAGACGGCCGCCTACGGCATCCCGCTCGTCGAGCGGGTCGACTACGCGCGGGCGGTGCCCCAGGCGATCATCCTCGTGCCGACCCGCGAGCTGGCCGTCCAGGTCACCGAGCAGCTCGTCCGCATCGGGCGGCACCACGACCTGCGCGTGACGCCGATCTACGGCGGCCAGCCATACGACCGCCAGCTCTACACGCTGCGGCGCGGCGTCCACACCATCGTGGCCACCCCGGGCCGCTTGATGGACCACATGCGGCGCGGGACGGTCGACCTGTCGACGGTCTGCATGCTCGTCCTCGACGAGGCCGACCAGATGCTCGAGATGGGCTTCGTCGACGACGTCGAGTTCATCATCGGCCACCTGCCGAACGAGCGAATAACGGCGCTGTTCTCGGCCACGATGCCCGAGCCAATCCTGGCGCTGGCGCGCAAGCACATGCGCAACCCCGAGATGGTCATGCTCAGCGCGCCGCGCGGGCTGACCGCCCCGGATATCGCCCAGAGCTACTACGTCGTGCCCTTCCCGCGCAAGCACGACGCCCTGTGTCGGACGCTGATGGCGAAGCGGCCGGAGCGCGTCCTCGTCTTCTGCGCCACCAAGCGGATGGTCGACGAGGTGGTCCAGGGGCTCCAGGGCCGCGGCTACCTCGCCGGAGGGCTCCACGGCGACATGGCCCAGCGCGAGCGCGAGCGGACCTTGCGGGCGTTCCGCGACGGGCGTATCGAGGCGCTCGTCGCGACGGACGTAGCGGCCCGCGGCATCGACATCCCGGAGGTCACCCACGTCATCAACTTCGACATCCCCTCCGATCCGGAAGCGTACGTCCACCGGATCGGGCGGACCGGGCGACTCGGGCGGAAGGGCGAAGCGATCACCTTCGTGAACCCCCGCGAGCAGCGGGCGCTGCGGATCATCGAGCGGGTCACCGGCGCGCCGGTTCGCCGTGACGAGGTGCCGACGGTCGCCGAGGCCGAGGAGCGGACGGCCGCGATCATCGAGGAGCGGCTGCTCGACGCCGTCGAGGCAGGGGAATGGCGCCGCTACCGCCCGATCGTCGAGGAGCTGCTCGACGGCCACGACCCGATCGACCTGGCCGCCGCGGCGCTCTGTCTGGCGGCCGGCCAGAATCGGCGCCTGGCGCTGCCCGACGGGGCCGACGGTGGGGCGGACGGCGATGGTCTCCCGGCGCGCACGGGGGCAGCGACCGCTCAACCGGGACGACCCGGTAGGCCGGGCACCGGTCAGCGGACGGCTGACCGCGGGTTCGAGCCACGTGGGCCGCGTCATGGAGAGGGCCGCCCGCCGTTCCGGCCCGGCGATGAGAGACCGCCCCGCCGCCCCCCCGTTCGTAGCGACGAGGGAGATCGACGCGGCGGTGATTGGGCCGAGCGCCCGGAGCGGACGGAGCGCCCGCGCCGAGACGACCGCCCGTGGGCCGACCGGCCCCCGCGTCGGGAGGGACCGCCATACGGGAACCGGCCGCGCCGCGACGAGTGGGAGGGATCGCCTCGGCGCAGCGCCGGCTTCGGCGCCGGCTCGCGCCAGGGGATGGACAGCCCGCCCGGTCGTCCCTGGCAGGGGGGCGACGACGAGGGGTTCAGGCCGCCGCGCCGCGCGGACGCCTGGCGCGGGCCGGCCGAGCGGCGCGGACCGGGCCGGTCGGACCGATCGCCGGGTGACTGGGGCAGTCGGGG
>JALYGH010000616.1 GCA_030777205.1 Chloroflexota bacterium | reverse complement strand
CGCGCGCGCGGGGTGGTGCGCGTGCAGATCGAGTACGTGGTCAACCGTGAGACGACGACGCTGCAGTTCAAGGCGCGTATCGTCAACGGCCGCTGGTCGCTGAACGAGCGCCTGTCGCAGTCGGTGCGCAACGCGATCGCGCAGCGCACGGGGACGGTGCACTCCTACACGCTGTTCACCGGCTACTACCGAGCGCGCATGCGTGGCGAGATGCGCTCCTTCGAGGTCCTCGGAGACCGCTGACCGCTCACGTTACCTCTGACCGGCGGGGCTGCGGCCCCGCCGGCCGGCTGCGGCGCGACTTTAGCTGGGTCACCGCGTCTGTGGGCTTGATTTCAACGTCCGCTTGCTGCTATGTGAAAAATGCACCTACACCGGCCTTCGAAGCCCTGGTAGCTTGCCGCCACTTCGGCGGCGACACGCCGACGACCGGAAGGGACATTCAGATGAGGGCACGGACAGCAACGGTGGGCGTCCTCTTGGCGATCGCAGCGTTCTACCCCGCGACCGCCCAGGCCGCAGACCTCGAACTCGTCGGCAAGAGCGACCTCGGCGGTCGCGGCCTGAACGGCGAGGTCGCCACCGTCGGGAACACGGCGGTCGTCGCGTCGGGCATTCTCGCCGGAGGAGGCCTTCGCTCGGGCTTTTACAGCGGGACGTACGCATGCCAGCCGACGACGGTCAAGGTGGTCGACGTGTCCTCGCCGAGCACGCCGACGATTCGCGCAGAGATCCCCGTCGTCGAGGGCGCGGTCGCGAATGATGTCGCCGCGCTGAAGGTGAGCACCCCCTCCTTCAGCGGAGACCTGCTGGCGGTGGCGCTGGTGCGCTGCAACTTCGCCGGCAACTACGTCGAGCGCGGCGTCGCCTACTACAACATCACCGACCCCGCAAATCCGGTGTTCCTCGGTCGCTACCAGGCCGACGCCAACCAGGTGAGGCCCGATGACCCGCCATGCGGACCTCCCCCTCCCGGCACGCCCCGCCCCAACCGTTATGGATACACGTGCGCCTCCTCGCAGGACCAGGTCGACCTCGTCCAGCGGCCGGATGGACAGGTGCTGTCGCTCTCGACCGAGCCCTTCTCCTCGGCCAGCCAGGGACCGGCGCCGGACCCCGAAGGCTTCGTCGGCGATCTGCGCATCGTCGACGTGACCAACCCGAGGACGCCGACGGAGCTTGGCTCCTATCCCAACCAGTTTCCGTCACCCGACCAGCGTCCGCCCGGATTCAACAACCAGCCTGTCGGCTATTCGAACAACGGCTGCAGAGCGTTCGACGCCGCGATCGGGGTGGGAAGCTATCCGGACGGGAGGAAGGCGTTGCTTCCCTACTTCGACCACGGGCTGCTCACGGTCGACCTGTCCAACCCGGCCGCCCCGGCCACGCTCGGCCAGTATCAGTACCCCAGGGCTGACCGGGACTTCGAGGGCAACGCCGCCTACGTCGACTTCGCGACGGTGGGAGGGCGGTCGCTGGCGCTCCTCGGCGAGTCGGACTGGATCGCGCCCAACTCGAGTCTTCGCATCGACGGCCCCAGCTCGATCGCCGGGTCGAAATTCGCATGTGAGGCGATCTTCACGCTCTTCGACCCCGAGGACACGGCACAGGTCTATCGCCATCCCGGCGGCCAGATCCCGGGTGACATCGTGTACGTCGGCAACGCCTGTCCCGACGACCCCTATCCCGCGGGCGTGGACCCGAGGGGCAAGATCGCGCTACGCGATCGAACCACGGTCGCGAGCCGGCAGGGGGGGCGTGCTTTCTGCTCGGTCGCCGACGCGACCAAGCGACTGCAGGACGACGGAGCCCTCGGCGTCGTGGTCGGCGGCACGAACCCCCGCATCCCCCAGACGCCCAGCTTCGACGGTGATCCCACGGGCCTGACGATCCCCACGTTCGGGATCGACACCGGCGACGCCACAGCGTTGCGCGACGCGCTGTGTCCGGCGCCCGCGACGGCTCCGACGACCCGCGAGGTCGTGTGCGGTCCCGGTGGCGTGCCGGTCTCGGGCGCGATGGTCGACAGCCCCGGGTCGTGGGGGGCGCTGCGGGTGGTCGACGTGACGGACCCCGCCGCACCCAGTCTGCGCGGGGTGTACCGGCCGCCGGCATCGCAGGTGTTCCCGCCGCCGGACCTCGGCGTCTACTCGGTTCACCATGCGGTCGCCCGCGGCTCGACCGCCTACGTGGCCGCCCACGCGAACGGGGTACGGGCGATCGACCTGACGACCGCGGACCCGACCGAGATCGCGTCGTTCGTACCGCCCGACAGCCCGGACCCGACGAACCAGATCCCTGACGAGGCCAACGTGACCGGGGTTGACGTCGCCGAGAACGGCAGCATCGTCATCAGCGACGTCAACTCGGGGCTGTATGTGCTGAGGCCGCCGGCCTCGGCAGCCCAGCCCCAGCCCCAGCCGCAGCCGCAGCCGCAGCCGCAGCCGCAGCCTCCGGCCGCGCCAAGCCGGGTGTTTACGGCGAAGTTGGCGTTGGCGCGGGCGACGATCAATCGTCGTGATCGGGTGCTCGACGTGTTGGCGCCGATCACGAGCCTGGCGTCGGGCAGGGCGCGTGTCGAGTTGCATGCGGCGGGGCGCCGGTTCCGTTTCACGGCGCCGGTGAACTCGCGCGACGGGCGGATTCGCTTCCAGCAGCGGATTCCGGCCGCACAGGCGCGGTTGGGGACGGGGATCTTGACGATCCGCTATCTCGGTGATGCCGATACGCGGCCACAGACGGTGCGTCTGCGGGCGGCATCGCGGCGCGCCGATCTGCAGCTGTCGCGCCCGACGATCGTCAACGGGCGGTTGCGGGCGTCGGGTACCGTCAGCAGCCGGGCGCGTGGCGTGGTCAGGGTGCAGATCGAGTACGTCGTGGGTGGCGAGACGACGACGCTGCAGTTCCTGGCGCCGATTCGCAACGGTCGCTGGTCGTTGAACCGGGCGCTGTCGCAGGCGGTACGCGACGCGATCGCGCGGCGCACGGGAACCGTGCATTCCTACACGCTGTTCACCGGCTATTACCGCGCCCGCATGCGCGGCGAGATGCGCTCCTTCCAGGTTCTCGGAGAGCGCTGAGCGCCCATCGCCTGGCATTGCATCCGACCGGCGGGCCTGCGGCCCCGCCGGTCCGATGCCGTGTGACCGGGCTCCCGCCCGTCGCAGAGCGGCCTAGTTGAGACGCTCGTCAGTCCACCGCGTCTGCGCGCCGGACGCCATTCCTGCGTAGTGAGATCGAGCGGATGGCGGACGCCTCGGTCGCCGGCCTTCCGCCACGACGGTGCTGCTCAGCGCGTCCTGACCCTGATCGTCTTCGACCGCGGGCCGAGGCGGCCCGACACGTTGTCGCGGGCGGCGACGGCGTAGTAGTAGGTCGTGCGGCGGCGCAGATCGGTGACGGTGAGGGTGATCTTCGCCTGCACCTCGGTCACGGCAAAGCGACAGGTGCCCCCGCACAGCGAGTGAGCGCGCTTGAAGTCGCGCGCGGTGCGGATCGGACGGTGCGACTGCTTGACGAGGTAGCGGGTCGCGGCGGGCGGGTTCGCCTTGTCTGTGCCCGCTGCCTCGAAGGTGAGAACGATCCTTCCGCCGGCGGTTGG
>JALYGH010000615.1 GCA_030777205.1 Chloroflexota bacterium | reverse complement strand
CCCCGGCGCCGCCCCGCATACCGGAGGAGCGATGGCGCAAGAGGAGCGGCGGGCGCGCGACGAGGGGCGGCCGTCCGTGGGGGCAGGAGTCGGTCCGGCCGCGAACCCCCCGGATGAGGGCCGAGGTCATCACCCGCCGGTGCAGCCGGAGGCCGAGCTGGCGCCCGGCGTCATGGACCAGGCCAAGGTCGAGGAGATCATCGAGGAGTTCGAGACCGAGGCCCGCACCCGCAAGCTCGCCGGCCCGGCCCGGACGATCATCGGCGCGCTGGCGATCGGCCTCTCGCTCCTGTCGCTGTACTACGCCGTCGCGACAATCCAGGCCCAGTTCTACCGCCCGATCTTCCTGGCGCTCAGCCTCGTCCTGATCTTCCTGTACTACCCCGGCCTGGCGCGCTGGCGTGGTCGCGTCCACCCGATCGACCTGCTGCTCGGCGTGCTGGCCGTCGTGATGGCCGGCTACGTCCTCTGGGACTACGAGGAGCTGATCTTCCGGTTCGCCCGCCCGAACACCTGGGACGTCGTCGTGGGCGCGATGACGATCCTGCTGGTCATCGAGGCCACCCGCCGCACGACCGGCATCGTGCTGCCGATCGTCTGCGTCGCCTTCCTGCTCTACGCCTACCTGCCCCAGTTCGTGCCGCTGCCCCAGATGATCAGCCATCGCGGCTATGACGTCGCGCGGATCGTCGGCCAGCAGTTCATCTCGACCGAGGGCATCTTCGGCGTGCCGCTCGACGTCGCCTCGTCCTTCATCATCCTCTTCACGATCTACGGCGCCGTCCTCGAGTACTCGGGCGCCGGCAAGTTCTTCATCGACTTCTCCTTTGGCGCGACCGGCCGCAAGCCGTCCGGCGCCGGGCGCACCGTCACGCTCGCCTCGTTCCTGCTCGGGACCGTCTCCGGCTCCGGCGTCGCGACGACCGTGACACTCGGCTCGATCGCCTACCCGATGATGCGCCGCTCGGGCTATGACCCGAACTCGGCCGGCGCGGTGCTCGCGGCCGGCGGCATCGGCACGATCCTGTCGCCGCCGGTGCTCGGGGCGGCGGCGTTCGTGATCGCCGAGTACCTGCGGGTGTCCTACCTCGAAGTACTCGTCATGGCGACGGTGCCGACGCTGCTCTACTACCTTGCCGTCTTCCTGATGATCGAGATCGACGCGAAGCGGCTGGGGACGCGCGCGGTGACGATGGACGCGCCGCCGATCCGGACCCTGCTGCGCAAGCAGGGGTACCACTTCACGTCGCTGTTCATCGTGATTGGGCTGATGGCGGTCGGGCTGACCCCGATCTATGCCGTCTTCTGGTCGATCGTGGCCGGCATCGCGCTCTCATTCCTCGACCGCCAGAATGCGCTGGTGCCACGCCGCCTGGGGCGTGCGCTGGAGTCCGGGGGGCTCGGGGTGCTCGGCGTGGTGGCGACGACGGCCGCCGCCGGCATCATCGTCGGCGTGACCACCCAGACCGGCCTGGGCTTGAAGATCAGCGGGATCATCGTCCAACTCGCCGGCGGCAACCTGTTCCTGACGCTGGTCTACGCCTGCGTCGCCGTCTGGGTGCTCGGGCTGGCCGTGCCGGTGACGGCCTCCTACATCATCGCCGCGGTCATGATCGCGCCGGCGCTGGCCCAGCTCGGCGTACCCGACTTCGCGGCCCACCTGTTCATCTTCTACTACGCGGTGCTCTCCGAGGTGACCCCGCCGACGGCGTTGACGCCGTTCGCCGCGGCCGCCATCACCGGCGGCAATCCGTACAAGACGACGATGCTGGCCTGGAAATACACGCTGGTCGCGTTCATCGTGCCATTCATGTTCACCCTGGACCGGGCCGGCGAGGGGCTGCTCCTGAAGGGCGACCCGCTGAACGCGCTGGCTGTGACGATCACGGCGGCGATCGGGGTGTACGCGCTGGTGCAGGGCGTCGGGGGCTGGCTCCGGCAGCGCACCAACCCGGTCGAGCGGGTGCTGCTGGTCGTCGGCGGGATCGTCCTGATCTACCCGGCCGAGTGGTTGTCGATATGGGGCGTACTGATCGTCGTGGCGGCGGTGGTGCTGCACTGGTTGCGGACGCGGAACCTGACGTCGACGCCGGCCACGGCGACGTAGCTCCAACAATGATTCATCCTCCGGCCCCGCCTCCGTGCAACGGTTCAACGCGCCCAGGCCCGGTTCTGCGCCCCCGGGGGCAGGTCGATCCGCAAGATCAGGCTGCGACCGGAGAACTGCAGATAACTGGAGCCCCCGGGAGCGATCGAGAATGCGGCCGACTCCTCGACCGCCCGCCTCAGGTCGGCATCGAGCCACGAACGCCACTGGGCCTGTCGGCCGGAAGCAAGTACCCAAAGCGTTCGGCCGGCGTTCGGCCCGACGACCAGGCGCCGGTAGTCGTCAAGGTCGCGGACGAGCACGGCGCCGGTATGGACCTCGCGAGGGGGGGCGCCTGCCCGGAACGTGTACTTCTCGAACATGCGGCTCCGCGGCCAGAAGTCCACGTCTCCGAGATACCAGCCGACGACCGTGGGGAGGTCGGTCATCACCAAGTCATCGCGGCCGATTCCGAGCCGGCGCGCCTCTCGCAGCCAGGCACCGGCGTTGGGGTCGCGGGCGCCGACCTCGCCGGGCGAGGGCACGTCGAGGTGGTAGGCCAGGACGACGGCCAGGATGGCGAATGTAGCCCCGCCCGCGGACGCCCCGAGCACGCGCGCTCGGCCGAAGCCCCACCGCGCGAGGAGCGCGGCCCCCTGGGCGGCGAGGAGGACGAGGATCACCATCAGCGTCAGGCCGTAGCGGTCGTACGCTTCGAGCGTGACCACGTGCAGGAAGGGCGGGAGGAGCGCGAGCCAGAGGAGCAGCGCCTCGTACTGGCGTCGGACGATCGCGAGAGGGACGCCGATCAGGGCGACGGCCAGGATGAGCCCGTGCGAGTCGAGGAGCATCTCGCCGTAGAAGCGCAACGATCCCCAATCCAGCTGCGGCGACAGGGCGAACTCGTCGAGCTCGGCAAAACGCCCGCCCATCGTGTCGGCGCGCAGCCGGAGCGCGAGCAGCGCGAGGAGCGCGCCGGCCGCGGCGAAGAGGCCGAGCGCCGCGGCCGGTGTCCGCCATCCGCCCGGCTCTCCGCGGCGCCGGAGTCGGAGCGCCACCTGGGCGGCGAGTGGCGGCAGCAGGAAGATGCCGAACTCGTGGGCGAACAGCGCCAGGCCCGCGCAGAGGCCCGCCAGCAGCTGGTCGCGCGAGTTGTGGCTCCGATGCGCCCGCAGGATGAAGAGCATCGCCGCCGCGAACAGCAGGACGTAGAGCGAGTAGAACCAGGCCTGGCGTGACCAGTCCACCAGCGGCGGGTAGGTGGCGGCGAACAGCGCGGCGAAGAGGCCACCGGCGCGACCGGCGACCATCCGCCCGAGGCCGTACATCAGGGGCACCAGGGCGATGCCGGCCAGCACGCTCGGCACGCGGGCCGCGAAGTCGGTCTGGCCGAGCGTCGCGAAGGAGGCCGCGACCAGGTAGGTCGGGAGCAGCCCGCGGGTGTAAATCCAGCCCGTGGGCATGATCGGTATGCCGTGCTCGAGGATGCCGCGGGCCGCGAGCGCAAGCCGCGCCTCGTCGATCGAGAGCGTCCCGTCCTGGCCGGGGAGTCCGGCCACCCGCAGCCAGAGGGCCAGCAGCGTCGCACCCAGCAGTAGGCCGCCGTTCGTGATGGCCAGCACTCGCCGCCACGCCGCTTGCGTCACGCTACCCTCGCCCAGGACGTCCCCGATCCGGTGCCGATCGGCGACATGTCCCCCAAGCGTGTCGCCTGGCGTCATCGCCGGTAGACCTCCCTCACAGCCAATCTATGCGCTTGAAGATGACGGTGAGGATCACGCCCACGGCCACCATCAGGCCGAGCGCGTAGGGGTAGCCGATCTCCCACTGCAACTCGGGCATGGTCTCGAAGTTCATCCCATAGTTGCTGGCGATCAGGTTGACGCTCATCAGGACCGTGGCGAGGGCTGTCATGCGCTTCACGGTGACGTTCAGTCGGTTGGACACGACGGCCAGTTGGGCGTCGAGCAGGCCGCTGAGCTGGTCGCGGTAGAGGTCGACGGATTCCAAGACGCGGATGATGTGGTCGTAGATGTCCTGGAAGTACACCAGGTTCGCCTCGCGGATGAACGGCTCATCGCGCCGGAGCAGGACGTTGAGCACCTCCCGCTCGGGCGCCAGCACGCGGCGCAGCTCGAGCAGTTCCCGCTTGAGCGCGAGCACGTCCTGCAGTTCGGGCCGTCCGTCCGGCTCGAACAAGACCTGCTCGATCGCCTCGATCCGTTCGGCGATCTCGTCGATGCGCGGGAAATAGCCGTCGACGATCGCGTCCAGCAGGGAGTAGAGCGGCACGCCCACGCCGTGCCCCAGTCGGTCGGCGTTCCGGTGCCAGCGCATCGCCGTCTCGGTGATCTCGGCTACGTCGCCGACGTGGACCGTCACCAGGTAGTTCGGGCCGATGAACAGGCCGATCTCGTCGTAGCGGCCGGGCCGGACGGCGAAGAAGACAATGAAGCAGTAGCCGTCGTAGCGATCGATCTTGGCCCGCTGAGAACGGCGGGCGACGTCTTCGAGCGCCAGCTCGTGGAATCCGAACTCCTGCCGAAGCAGCTCCAGGTCGCGGGCGGTCGGATCCTGGATGTCGAGCCAGAGGACGCGGCGGGTGTCCTGGATCAGGTCGCTCATGCACGCCAATTCGGGCGACTCGTCGAAGCCATCCTCGGGATCGCGCACCAACACGCGGGAGACAGGCATGGTGAGGCTAGTATACGGCCCGCCCCGGGAACGGCCCGCCGGCCGCCGATTCAGGGTCGGACGGGCTTGCAGGCCCGGGAGCAGGGACCGCCGCACGCGCAGTCGAAGCGTCCGTCGCCGGCTGGTGGGGAAGGGCGCGGTCGCGCCGACCGGAGCAGCACTATGACTCGGCCTGGGCTCGAGTGGGCATGTGCTACCATCGCCGCCACGGCGGCGGACTGTCGGTGCCGCCGCTTCGCCGTGTCCGGATAGGACGCCCGACGCGCCACTCCACCGGGAGGGCACTGGTTGCCCGGTCAACAGTCGCCGGCCGATGCCGAGGTGCTCGCGCTCGCGCGAGCGATCGGCGCCACCCTCCTCCAGGGCATCGCGGAGCACGTACCGGTCGGCTGGCGCGCCCTGCTGCTGAGCCCGCCGCCGCACCCCGAGCGCATGACCTGGCACGTCCACCTGGCGC
>JALYGH010000614.1 GCA_030777205.1 Chloroflexota bacterium | reverse complement strand
GGCGACCACCGCGCCGCCGACGCCGACCGCGGCGCCGCCCACCCCGACGCCCACGGCCGTGCCACCTACCGCGACCCCGCGCCCGCCAACCGCCACGCCGCTTCCCCCGGTCGAGGTGCCCGGCCTGGTGGGCCAGTCGGAGCAGCAGGCGCGTCGCCAGCTCGATCAGCGCGGGCTGAAGGTCGAGACCCGCGAGGATCGAAACGCCACGGCGCCGAACGGCACGGTCATCGGCCAGGATCCCCCGCCGGGGTCGAGCGTCCAACGAGGCGATACCGTGACGCTGCGCGTCAGCCGGCCGCGCGAGAACGGGCCCGCCCAGAAGCCCAAGCCGGCCCCGGCCGGCGGCCTCCTGGTCCCGTACGTCGAAGGGTTCGACGAGCAGGAAGCCCGCAAGACCCTCGAGGGGCAGGGCTTCAAGGTCGAGGTGCTCCGCGAACAACGGCGCGAAGGCAAGGGCGTCGTCGTCGACCAGAACCCCGGCGCCGGCGACACGGTGCAGCCGGGCGTCACCGTCCGCGTCACCATCGGCGAGTAGGCGCGCGTCACCTGGGTAGTCGGCCGGGCCGGGGCCGGTGAGCCGGCGACGAGGGACGCCATGGCGGCGCAGCCCCGGCCGCCGACACGGTACCATCCGGTTCCAGGGAGGGATGGGATGCCCGTACGTGACCGGGATGGCAAGACCCCGCGCCTGGCAGCCGACGCTTTCGTCGCGACCAATGCCGAGGTTGTGGGCGACGTTACGATGGCCGAGCGGTCGAGCGTCTGGTTCAGCAGCCTCGTTCGCTCGAACGGCGCGCCGGTGAGCCTCGGCATCGGGACCGATGTCCAGGACAACAGCCTGGTCGAGAGCCTGCCGGGCCAGCCGGTGCAGCTCGGCAACTACGTGAGCCTCGGCCACGGCGCGACGGTCCGGGGCTCGATCCTGGAGGACCATGTCCTGATCGCGATGCACGCGGTCGTCCAGCCCGGCTGTCGGATCGGCACGGGCACGATCATCGCCGCGAACGCGACCGTACCGGAAGGCACCGTCGTGCCGCCGGGCTCGCTCGTCGTCGGCGATCAGGGGCGTATCGTGCGCCAGACAACCGAGGCGGAGCGCGGCCGCATCGGGCTCACCGCGAGCCACTACATGGAGCTCGCGAGCCAGTACCGCGAGGGCATCGGCCGCGGGCACTGACCCGACCGGCGTCTGATCGGAGGTCGGGCGGCCACCTCGGGCGAGCGGGGTAGCCGGGCTCGTGGGCGCCTCACCGGGGCGGCGCCTCGCCGGTTGCCGCCCGCCAGATGCCGGCGCCCGTCCTCTGGGCCACGGCCAGTGTCACCCCGGCGACGGTCGCGGTCAGCCCGGCCCACATGACCAGCTTCCAGGCTGACGGCCCATCGTGGCGAACGTCCCGGCTGCCGGTCGCCCGTGCCCCGGCCACGGAGAGGGCGCCGCCTGCCCGGCACCGTCCGGCCACGTCGTCGACGGGGGACCGGGCAGGCACCGGCCGGACCCGCGCGCCGACCCCGTCGACGGCGTGGCCGACGTCCGGTTCGCGGCCGGTCGGGGCGACGCCGCGCTTCTCGGAAGCGGGCGGTCGGCCCGCCGGCTCGGTGCCCCGACCGCCTGAGTTAGGACGGGGATCCGCGTCGCCGGGCCGGCTGCAGACGGCATTGAGTACGGCGCCGAGGATGATCACGTGGGCCAGGACGTAGAGCCAGGTCGTCAACAGGAAGAAGACGCCGAGCGTCTTGTAGACGGCGAAGCCCCCGCCCATGAAGCTGAGGTAGATCGGGAATGCCTGGTTCAGGGCGACGACGAGGACGGTCGCCAGGAGCGCCCCGCGCCAGATGTCGCGGAAGCCAAGCGGCACGTTCGGGACGAAGCGGTACAGCGCGAGGAACATCGCCGCCGCCGACGTGAAGGACACGACCCAGCCGGCGACGAGGGCCGCACCCGGAACCTGGAAGGGCAACACCTCTTCGGAGACGCCGACCAGGAAGGTGCTGATGCCGGACGCGAAGACCGACACCGTGATCAAGACGGCGTAGACGAGGATCATGCCAAACGCGATCAGCCGCTTGTGGATGAAGCTGCGATCCGGCGCGCCATAGAAGCGGTTGAAGACGGATGCCATCACCCCGAAGAGGTTGGAGCCGCTCCAAAGCAGGCCCACGAGACTGATGATCCCGAGGATGCCGCCCAGCTCGCGCGTCTCCTCGAGGAACCCGAGCAGGTCGCCTACCTGGCTCGGGAACTGGGTGACGATGGTCGCGACGATCGACTCCCGCATCTCGTCGTCGCGCAGCACGTAGCCAAGGATCGACAGCAAGCCGACGATCAGCGGGAAGAGCGACAGCAGCGCCTGCCAGGCGATCAGGATCGCGCCCTCGCCGGCGCGGTCGGCGGACCACTTGGCGTAGAAGCGCCCGGGCAACGACTTATTCAGGCGGTCGACGATCGCACCCATCGTCCCCTCCAGGTGCAGGAGCGGGGCCGGCGGCGACAGGAGCTCCGGCGTGCCCAGTGGCGGTGCCCGCTCTCAGCATAACGCGCGCGTCGGGTCTTTGACGCGTTACGGCTTCCGGCGTACCATCGCCGGCGGGCATCCGGCACTCGTACCGCTCGGACGCTCGTCGGCACGGCCATCCGATCCGGACCGTGACTGGCACGCGGTGACGAGCCGGCCGGGCACCCGGACGCGACGGCCGGCCATCCAACTGGAGGCTCCTATGACCCAGGTCGAGGCGAAACTCGCCGAACTACAGCTCGCGCTTCCCACCCCACCGGCGCCCGTCGCCAACTACGTCCGCTGCGTCCGGGTCGGCAACCTGGTCTTCGTCTCCGGGCACGGGCCGACGCGCGACGGGGCGTACCTGTTCCAGGGGAAGGTCGGCGCGGAGCGGACGGTCGAGGAGGGGTGCGAGGCGGCGAAGCTCGTCATGCTGAACTGCCTTGCCTCGCTGAAGCAGGAGCTCGGCGACCTCGACCGCGTGAAGCGCGTGGTGAAGCTGCTCGGGATGGTCAACTGCACGCCCGACTTCGGGGACCAGCCCAAGGTCATCAACGGCGCATCCGACCTGCTCGTCGCGCTGTACGGCGAGAACGGCCGGCACGCCCGCTCGGCGGTCGGGATGGGCAGCCTGCCGAGCGGGATCACGGTCGAGATCGAGATGATCGTCGAGGTCGAGTAGCCGGGAGCGCGCCGCTCCCGCCGCCCGAGGATAGCGGCCTCGCCAGCCCAAATCGGGAGTACCCGGATCGCGGTTCGATCAGCGCGGGGCTTCGAAGCGCAACGCTTGCCCGGCCCGGTGCGCCCGCGCGACGGCACGCTGCCGGGCGGTACCCGGCGCTCGTATAATCGCTGCAAGAGTATCGAAGCTCGGCTCGCACCTGTTGCATTCCACTAGACGCCCCGTCACGGACGCGGGCTCCCGCTCTAGTCAGAGCCGGGTTTGGGCAGATGGTGGCAATTTCGACCGACGTCGCGCAGGACCTCGATGGCGCCGGCCTGGCGCTCATCAAGCGAATCATCCCGAGCCTGCATCTGCTCGCGGACCTACTCCACGCCGACGTCCTGCTGTTCGCGCGCGCCGGCGACCATGTCGCCGTCGTCGAGCACGCGCAGCCGAGTCCGGTCCCGTCGGTGTACGAGCACTCGCTGACCGGGCGCCGGCTGCGCCGCGAGCAGGTGCTACCGGTCGCGCGCCTGCTGTTCCAGGGGCGCCCCGCTCACCACGTCCAGGGCGCGGTGGTGCATGGCGTCCCGATCGTTCGCGAGGTCCTGGCGATCCGTGATGCTGACGAGCGGGTCGTGGCGGCCCTCGCGACCGAGACGGCGGTCATTGAGAACGAGCGGCTGCGCAAGCGGAGCGGCATCTTCCGACGGGCAGTCATGCGAGTGCGCGACTTGATCGTGCGCGGTCGCCTGGACGGCGCCGAGCACATCGGCCGCCTGGGCGTCCACGACGGCATCATGGTGATCGACGCGACCGGCCTGATCCAGTACGCCACGTCGGGCGCCGAGGGCCTGTACCGCCTGCTCGGCTACGCCGACAGCCTGGTGAACACGCAGCTTTCCGAGCTGGAGACGAACGAGTACATCGCCTTCCGGGCGATGGAGACCGGTGTCTGCATGGAGCAGCAGGTCGCTGAGCAGGATCACCACTGGATCAAGAAGGTGATCCCGCTCACCGTCGACAGCCCGGATGGCTGGGTCACCCGCCTGCCGGGCGCCCTGGCCCGCCGGCCGACCGGGGCGATCATCATCATTCAGGACGTCACCGACCAGGTGCGCAAGGAGCAGGAGCTCAAGGTCAAGAGCGCGATGATCCAGGAGATTCACCATCGGGTGAAGAACAACTTCCAGACGATCGCTGCCCTGCTCCGGCTCCAGGCTCGACGTTCGGATTCGCCCGAGGTGGCGTTGGTGCTCAAGGAAGCGATTAGCCGCATCCTGAGCGTGGCGGTCGTCCACGAGTTCCTCTCGAAAGGCGAGTCGAGCGCCATCAACATCCACGAGGTCTGCAAGCGCATCCTCAATGAGGTCACCAACGGGATCCTCGATCCGGAGAAGGAGATCTCACTCAAGCTGGAGGGAGACCAGCAGTTCTTGCTTCCGGCCCAGCAGGCGACGTCGTGCGCGCTGATCGTCAACGAGTTGATCCAGAATTCCATCGAGCACGGTTTCGAGCATCGCGACCGTGGCGCGATCGTCGTCCGCCTCTCCCAGAGCGACGACAGCATGTGCCTGGAGATCGAGGATGACGGTGCCGGCCTCCCGGACGGCTTCGACCCGGCCCGTGGCGGCCTCGGGCTCCAGATCGTTCGGACGCTGGTGAAAGAGGACTTGAAGGGCGAGTTCCAGCTCGAGGACGGCGACGGCGTGCGCGCCGTCATCTCGTTCCCGCGCTGGTGGGAGCGGCGCTCGCCCGACACGCAACGAGGAGGCTCACTGTGAGCAAGCGGCGCATCGTGATCGCCGAGGACGAGCCGCTCGCGCGGCTCGACCTGCAGCAGATGCTCGAGAATCTTGGCCACGAGGTGGTCGGCGAGGCAGGGGACGGCCGCGCGGCGGTGGAGCTCGCGCGCGAGCTGAAGCCGGACTTGGTCGTCATGGACATCAAGATGCCGGAGATGACCGGCGTCGAGGCCGCCCAGACGTTGGCCGAGGAGCGGGTTGCCCCGGTCCTGCTGCTGACGGCGTACTCGGACAAGGAGTTCATCGACGGCGCGCGGGACGCCGGCGTGATGGCCTACGTCACCAAGCCGTATGACCAGCACCGGCTCGAGCCGGCGATCGAGATCGCGCTGGCCCGGTTCCAGGAGTTCGACGAGCTGCAGAAGGAGCTCGGCGACACGAAAGAAGCGCTGCTGACCCGCAAGATCGTCGAGCGGGCCAAGGGTGTGCTGATGGACACCGCGAACCTCAAGGAGTCCGAGGCATTCCATCGCATCCAGCGGCTGAGCATGAACAGTCGCAAGTCGATGCGCGAGGTCGCCGAGGCGATCCTCCTGACCCACGGGATCGAGACACCCCGGTAGGAGCCAGCAGCGAGGAGCAAGGAGGGATTTGCATCTCCTTGCTCCTCGCTCCTCCGCCCTACTGCGTCACGCCCGGCAGCGGTACCTGGGCGAGCGACGCGATGAAGAACAGCACCGAGAACACCAGGAAGAGCCCCAGCAGCGACACGCCGAGCGCCAGCATGAAGCCGCAGCCGAACTTGAAGCCGGCGCCGACCGACAGCGCGAGCGGCAGGTACATCGGCTCCTGGAAGGCGGGCGAGTAGGCCGTCGGCTCGGCCGCCGCGTGGAAGGTGCGCTCGTCGGGCGGCTGGGAGATGCGTAGGGCGGCGGCCGGCGTTGCGCGTGGGTCGCTGACCGGCGCGGCTCGCGGGTCGGACGTCTCCGGGCGCGGCGTCTCGGCCCCGGGTGGAGTGGCCGGAGTTTCGGGCCGTACCGGCTCCCTGACCCGGGGTGGCCGCGGCGCGAGCTTCGGGTCGGAGGCGGGCGGCGGCGAGGTCGGAGCGGGCCGCGCCCCGGACTGGGGCGTCTGGCCGGTTGCCGCCTCCTGCCGCTGGGTCTCGTCTTGCAACCTGGTCCTCGGCGTGAGAGCTACGCCCGCGCGAGGCCGCGTCGACGGGTTGGCCGTCCCGCGCTCACCGGACGGGCTTCCGTTCCGATGTGACGCGGGCTCCGAGGAGATCCTCGGAG